>SFAU01000070.1 GCA_007096045.1 Microcystis novacekii Mn_MB_F_20050700_S1
TATGTGGGTCAACATCTCTATCATTGGCTCCAGCTACATCAAATGTTCCCAAAAAATATAGAAGAGCTAATGCAAATTAGCCGCTATCGGTTGAAGGATTACATCAAGGGACAAAGAGCTATATCGCTTGCCCTATCTACCTTCTAGCTCGCTTGTCCCCCTCTCAGGGGTGGTAACTCTTGGTCAATTAATTTTTCAATCTCGATTTGTTTGAGCCAATGAATGATGACTGGCAGGTCGTCAACTCTTTCTGATTGAGTTTCTCTCAATATCAGTCCTCTCTAATCTCTCAACTGCTTATCCAGATTACACTTGAAACGGTTTATTGGGCTAGAGGTATTTAATTTGAGCGAACCATGAGTCTCAACGTTTGTTTCTGGGACTTTTCTTGAAAAAAAGTCCCTAAACCTTTTCTAGCAAGGCTTTCACTGATATTCGGCAAACTCTAATTAATTAATCTTGAATTGATTGAGCTAATTGAATGTGGAGTTTATGACTTGCTTTAAAAGCGATGTAATGAGCTTTGGGAATAGTTCCCAGTAAACTCAAATCACCAATTAAGTCTAATAATTTATGTCTTACTGGCTCATTATCAAAACGTAAAGGTGGATTTAACCATTGATTTTGATCGCAGACTAAAGCATTTTCTAAACTGCCCCCTTTAATTAAACCAGACTTTTGCAGATACTCAATTTGATCGGCAAAACCGAAAGTACGGGCATCTGCGATCGCATCTCGAAAACTTTCCCGATCAGGACTCCAACTATACCATTGATTACCGATCGGTTTATAGGTAAAATCGATCCCGTAGGTAAAACGCAATTCAGGGGAAGGAATCGCCGCCACAAAGGCATCTCCTTCGTACAACCAAATCGGTTGAGAAATAGTTAAATCTGATCGAGAAAAAGAGTTATCTAAACCGGCATTTTCGATCGCTTCTACCCAGATTTTGGCCGAACCATCAAGGAGGGGAATTTCCGCACCATCCACCTCAATGCGAGCATCCTCTACCCCCAAAGCGGTTAAGGCCGCCAATAAATGCTCAACGGTTCTAACCTTTGCTTCTCCTCGTCTCAATTCCGTTGATAAAGTTGTTTGGTAAACCGAAGAAACTAGAGCAGGAATAATCGGTTGATTGGCTAAATCTCTGCGGACAAAATAACGTCCTTCCCCCGGATTTGCCCCACAGACGCGCACCCGTGTTATCTCCCCCGAATGCAGTCCAATTCCCGATAATTCAAATTGTTTAGGTATAGTAGAAACCATAATTATTAAGTAATAAAGCTTTGAACAGTGAAAATAACTAAATTTATCGATAACTGATAACTGATAACTGGTAACTGATAACTGATAACTGGTAACTGATAACTGATAACTGGTAACTGATAACTGATAACTGATAACTGGTAACTGATTAGAATCGTTCCCCGATACCGAAATGGAGACGAGAACCACCATCGACATTAAAACCGTAGTCAACCCGAATTTGGCCGACGGGAGATTGTACCCGAACACCCAAACCGTAACCGAGACCGATACCGGGTAAATCCCGGACAATCCCGGGTTGACCGGGGACATCGCCTTGGGAACCAATAGTAGTGCCGAAATCGACAAATAACGCCCCCCCAATAATAGCGACAATGGGAAAACGATATTCGGCCGTCGCTTGCAAATAACTGCGACCGCTACCCACTTCTCCCTCGGCGTAACCCCGTACAGAATTACTACCCCCCACAATAAAAGCATCGTAGGGGGGTAAATCGCCTAATACTGTCCCTGCTTGCACATTAAAAGCGAGGGATTGCTGACCTTTAAAAATATCGGTTTCAAAGAGATTAAAGGAATTAATCAACCGAACGGGGATAAAGTAACTGTAACTACCCCGAACACGAGTGCCGAAAATACTGCCAGAACCGACCGGAATAGTTTGTTCTAAACCCAGACGCAGGAAAGAACCACTGGTGGGCTGCAGGGGATTGTCGCGAAAATCTTGAATAGCGCCAATATTTAGGGAAAGTAGATCATCGATCCCAGAGGAACTAAAAGCCAGTTGTTGACTGCCAAAACCATTGAGAGGTGCAGACAGGGGGGAGATGTCACCATTGGCATTTTGCACCTGTACCTGTTGATAGTTAAAGCCTAGGGAAACCACCCATTTTGGTTTCGTAAACACATCGGGGGCCAAAGGACGGACAAAAGTAATACCGCCACCCGTCCGGACGATACGGGGACTATCGTTATCGTTAAGGGTTCGAATTGAGGAATTTTCCCCATCATAAACTAGAGAAATCGACTGTCGCCGGAAAACGTTGACCGTGTAGGAAGTGCGGAAATTATCCGTAGCAATCCAAGGATCGGAAAAACTCAGATCAAATAAAAATTCCCGTTCCCCTAACTGGACTTCTGCCCCTAAAGTTTGGTTATTACCGCCAAAATTGCGCTGTTGATAGCTAACAGTGCCGAATAAGCCCGCATTCGAGCTAATACCACCCCCAGCGGCCAGGGAACCCGTATTACCTTCCACCACATCGACGTTAACAATCACCTCCCTTGGGTCGCTGCCGGGGGAAAAAGACAGACGCACATCCTCGAATAAACCGAGACCGAAAACACGCTGTAAATCCTGTTGGGCCGTATTGCGGTTAAAAATATCCCCCGCTTTTAGGCGCATTTCCCTAGTAATGATAAATTCTCTGGTTTTACCCTTGACTGGTTCCTGTTCGACGTTAAAATAACGTACTTGAATTTTTTCGATTAAACCTTCGGAAATGACCAGAATCACCCGACCATCGGGAGTGACTTGCGGCGCACCAATCACCTGGGCTAGATCATAGCCGTTTTTGCTGTACCAGTCATTGATTTTTTTTACCCCCGCCTGTAATTCGCGCAAATTCAGGGTTTTGCCGTATTGACTAGCGAAAATTTCCTCGACCACCCCGGCAGGTAAAATCGATTTGTCCACGGTTTCCGGGGCAATTTGAATCTGTACACCCTGAAAAACGGGGTTAGGTTGCACCTCAAAGGTGACTCGCACCCCCAGGGGCGTATCTTGGGGAACTGCCCGCACATCGGCAAAAAAGCCCGTGGCAAAAACAGCGTTAATATCTTCTTGTAGTTGCGATCGAGTCGTGCTTCGTCCGGGTCGGGTGCGAATGGTATTATAAACTAGATTTTCTAATTCTCGATCGGCCCCCTGTACTACCACTTCAGCCACCAAGACCCGCGACTCCTCGGCCTGCGCTGGTGGGGGTGTGGTCGGGGTTGGAGTTGTGGTCGGGGTTTCCGTCGGTGGTGGCACGGGTGGAGTAGTTTCTCCCTTCGGGGGTGAGGTTTCCATTGGTGGTGCCACAGGTGGAGTCGTTTCTCCCGTCGCGGGAGGAGACTGTACTATCTCCTCGACAGGGGGAAAAACCGTCTCTGGGGGTTCTTCTTGGGCAATTGCCGTCCCGTGAAATAATCCGAAAATAGCCAGCAGCAAGGCCAGCGAGGCATATCGCCTCGAAAAATTGAGATTTTTAAGCACTTCCACACACCCAGTAACACCATTATGGTTTTGTTTGTTTTCTCTGCCCGAGAAATTTAACGAACGTTAAAACTCTAGCAGATCGCTTACTCTCAGTAAATCCCAGCTTGACTGGTGACTAAAGAGACAATGTATCAGGTCTGACATTGGCCAGCCCTGATGCATTAAGTTTTTATCTTGCCATATCTTAGCTTTTTCTGGTTTGGCTCTATCTCAATTCACCCGCTAGGATTATTGCCACCTCGGTTTTGTACAATTAATTACGCCAGCGCAGATGTCAACCTCTGGTTTGTAATAACTGTACCAGTTGCGAGACCTGTTGGCGATTGAACATTTGCAGCAGGGTACTAGCTAGCAATTCTGGTTCCAAGGTAATCAGGATTTGTGGTAATTTAGCGGTGGCCAATAATTGCAATTCTTGACTGACGGTGATTTCTTCCCCGCGACCCCATTCTAATAAATCACTAGCTTGTTTTAATTCCTTAATAATAACCGGGGCGAGAGTGCGATAGGAATATTTGGGGTTAGTTAGTGCTGATTGGGCATTTTTAACTAAATATTGCCATTTTTTGTGTTCTGAAGCCAATTGAGACAGAGATAAAATTAATTGTTGTAATTGCTGACGAGAAGCACTGGTTTCTTCCTGTTTGAACAGTTGTAACATCTGTTTGAGGATATCTCTGACGCTGACGGAGATAGAAGACGCTGCCGCAATAGCTACGGGAGATTTTCCTTGGCCGAGAAGATAGTTAAGATGGGCTTGTAATTCAGCAAAAGTCGGTTCACCGTTTTTAATGATAGCGTTAGCTTCCTCTGCTTGTAAACCTAAGGGACTCTCCAGCTTATCGATCAATACCTGAAGCAGATCATAACCTTTCAGAAACAAAGATTCTAGTTTTTGATCGACTTTTATAGGATTTTCTTTCAGTATTTTGAAAGCATCCTCAAGACGGTGAGCAGTTTTTTGGATACTGCTATAACCTAACATGGCCGCCCCCCCCTTGACGGAATGAGCAGCGCGAAACATCTCGTTAATCTGTTCTGTGTTGTTCACGAGATTGCCTAAGTCTAAAATTCCCTGTTCCAGAGTTTCGAGGTGTTCTTTTGCTTCTTCGATGAAATAGCCGAGAATTTTCTGAGCGTTAGCGGAGTCCAAGAGCTTATCCCCCTTATCACGATGCTTTCTAATCCTAGATTGCCCAGTTTTTCAGGAAATATATCAGTTGTTAGGCAATGGCTGGGAAAACTGGCTGAGATAGGGACAAGCTAAACTCAAAGGTCTGCCCACAGATTGTCAGCTTCTCTTGCTAAAAATAGATCGAGCAACAGCAGCCAAAAAGCTAAGGAACTTGCGTATTAATGAGTTACCGTCTAGACGAGGGTAAAGCCCGCTATCTCGATCCATTAAAAGCTGATGATAATGATAGTGAATCGATTGCTATTTTAGTCCCTTTAGTAATTCTAGATGTCAGTGGAGAACGCCTATCAATTTATTTGGGTCAATCGGCTTCTTTACTGTCTCTTCTGGTTTCTGTACACCGCTAGACCCACTGAGAACAGAGGACATCACTTTTGTGCAATTCCTGTGAAAGGTTGAATAAAACTATCCACACCAACAAAAGAGGTGAGGGGCGACCAGTTTAAAATATCCTCTAAAATTGATTGATACCCTTGCACATTGGGATGAAGTCCATCTGCCATTAATCTTTCTTGGCACCACAGATCACCCCGGGCCATCCAGATATCAAATAAATCGAGATAGGGAATATTTTGCTCTAGACAAGCTTGTTTAGTGGTTTCTTTAAAACTATACTGATCGCCATGGTTGAAGTAAAAGCAATCTAAAAAGGGCATTTTCCGCTCATCCACGGGAATCATGCCTATAAACAAAACCGGGCAAAGAGAACGGGCCCGGGTGAGTAAATGTTCGATTTGAGTTTGAAAAAGATCGTGATCGGTATAAGTACGACCATCGGGCCGGCCTAAACGGGCTGTATCATTAACACCGACGGAGAGAAGAATCAGGTCGGGGAGACGATTGCGAATTTCCCCCCTGAGACGAAATTCCTGTTCTAAACGTTCGGACACTTGTACCACTCGATCGCCGCGAATCCCCAAATTATACAGGGCATGACCGGCACTTTCCATCCACAAACGACGTAGGCGCTCGGCCCAACCGCCACCCACAGGGTCGCCATAGCCATACACAAGGCTATCACCTAAAGCGACGATTTTGAGGGGATGGGGCATGGTTAAGGCTTGGTTTTTAGTAGGTAAACGAGAAAGAGTTGGCATGATCGCTCGATCGAATCGGTTGTCCTTTACACTTGTAAACGAATTTGGTTAAACTGTCCGTGTATTATACTACATTAGAAATTTTTTCCTGCCAGCTAACTTAAATATCAGCTAGGCACTGGCACTGACCAGTATAAAGCACGCAGCCCGATGATCATTGCTTCCTTCCGACTCATTTCTGGGCTAAATCTACTATAGAATTTATGGTTAAAACCCAGATAACTCGATGACTACTCGTTTACGACGCGCGGTTCAAGACCGAGAATTTTTGATTACAGCCGAGATTACTCCCCCGAAAGGTGGTAATGCCAGTCATATGCTAGAAATGGCCCTCTGGCTGAAAAATCGCGTTCATGCGGCTAATATTACCGATGGCAGTCGCGCCGTAGTGCGAATGTCCTCTCTGGCTGCCTCCGCTATTCTCTATCAACATGACATTGAACCCATTTGTCAAATGGCCTGTCGCGATCGCAATGTGATCGGATTACAGGCAGATCTAATGGGCGCTCATGCTTTGGGATTGAGAAATATACTAGCTTTAACTGGAGATCCTGTCAAAGCAGGAGATCATCCCCAAGCTAGGGCAGTTTTTGACCTAGAATCGGTACGTTTGTTAAAATTAATCGATAAATTGAATAAAGGTTTTGACTTTAACGATAAATCTTTACCAGATGGACCCCTAGAGCTTTTTGCTGGGGCTGCCGTCGATGTGCAGTCAAAAAGTAAGTCCGGTCTTCAACGCCGTTTTGAGCGTAAAATCGAAGCGGGAGCGCAGTTTTTTCAAAGTCAATTAGTTACGGATTTCGAGTGCCTTGATAAGTTCATGCAGCAGGTGGCCTCCCTGGCTGATAAACCAGTTCTAGCGGGAATTTTTCTGTTAAAATCGGCTAAAAATGCCGTATTTTTAAATAAAAATGTGCCAGGGGTACAAATTCCCGATCATATCATTCAAAGACTCGCTGATGCACCTCATCCCCTCGAAGAGGGTATCAAAATCGCCGCCGAACAAATAAAATTAGCCCAGCAGTTGTGTCAAGGTGTCCACATCATGGCGATTAAACGGGAGGATTTAGTCCCGAAAATTCTCGATCTGGCTGGTATCCCGCCAATACATAACTGAGATAAAAAGTCAATAGTTTTTATAAAAAATTAACTTTCATTTTGACTACCAGTCTTTTGACAAGAATTCTACCCCTAACCTAGGATGAGAAGGCTAAAAGCATCTTCGGGGTTAAAAGCATGGATTCCAATCTAGGTCAAGAAAAAGAGAATAGTTGCGGCAATTCCGGGCGAAAATGGTTATCGATCGGTATTGCCCCCACGGGTATAATTTCCATTGGTATTGTTCCCATGGGCGTTATTTCCATCGGTATTGTTCCTATGGGAGTAGTTTCCATTGGAACCGTGGCCATGGGGACAGTTGCGGCCGGTTTTGTGTCCATGGGACTTTTCAGTATTGGTAGCGTTGGGATGGGATTAAATAACGGTCATTTTTCCAATCTTAATTCTCCCCCTGCTGAATCTCCCCATAAACATCATCACCATTAAAATCAAGATTTGACCAGCAATCATGAATTATTCCATCCGTGCTGCCGTTGCTACCGATGTCAAGGCTATTTTTGACTTAATTGCTGCCTTAGCAGCCTATGAAAAACTCAGCCATTTAGTGACGGGAAATAGCCAAGCTTTAGGGGAGCATTTATTCGGAGAAAAACCCTACATCGAAGCATTGGTAGCGGAAGTAGGGGGTAGAATAGTCGGTTTTGCCCTATTTTTTGCTAACTATTCCACCTTTCTGACTAAACCAGGGATTTACCTGGAAGATATCTTCGTTTTACCCGATTATCGCGGTCAAGGTATCGGGAAAGCTTTACTAATTGCTGTGGCTAAAATTGCCGTCGCTAGGGATGCAGGACGTTTAGAGTGGAGTGTCTTAGATTGGAATCAACCGGCGATCGATTTTTATGGAAAAATGGGGGCTAAGGTCTTCCAAGAGTGGCAAATTTGTCGTCTCACCGGGACTGCTTTAACCCAATTGGGTAATAGCGATAAATAAGTCAGTCCCTTTGTCGAGCCTAGAACTTTGTGATCGATCGAGACTCCTTGCTATACTATACCTCTGACACTGGCTTTCCTCATTGGTGCAGAATGCAACCCACAGACTCGAATAAATTTACCGAACAAGCTTGGGATTCGATTGTTAAATCGCAAGAAATTGCGCGACGCTTTAAAAATCAGACCTTAGAAGTGGAACACGTTATTATTGCCCTCCTAGAGCAGAATAACGGTCTAGCCACCCGGATTTTACAAAAAGCTAATATAGAAATTCCGCGACTGCAACAACAGCTAGAAGTCTTCACCAACCGACAGCCGAAAATGGCCATCGTCGATCAATTATACCTGGGTCGTGGTCTCGATCTGCTGCTCGATCGAGCGGAAGCATCCCGGGAAAGTTGGCAAGATAAATTTATCTCCGTCGAACATCTTCTCGTCGGTTTTGCCGAAGATGAAAGGGTTGGCCGGAAATGTTTACGCACTTTCAATCTTGACCCCCAAGATTTAGAATTAGCCATCAAAGCGATTCGCGGCACTCAAAAGGTTACTGAACCCAATCAAGAGGAAAAATACGAAGCTTTAGATAAATATGGCCGGGATTTAACAGCAGCGGCCAAAGAAAAAGCGATTCGCGGCACTCAAAAGGTTACTGAACCCAATCAAGAGGAAAAATACGAAGCTTTAGATAAATATGGCCGGGATTTAACAGCAGCGGCCAAAGAAGGCAAATTAGACCCAGTTATCGGTCGCGATGAAGAAATTCGACGGGTGGTACAAGTCCTCTCGCGACGGTCGAAAAATAACCCGGTTTTAATCGGTGAACCGGGAGTAGGAAAAACCGCTATTGCGGAAGGATTGGCCCAAAGGATTGTTAACGGAGATGTTCCCGAATCTTTGAAAAATCGTCAGTTAATTTCCCTCGATATGGGAAGTTTAATCGCTGGGGCAAAATATCGAGGCGAATTCGAGGAAAGATTGCGGTCAGTCATGAAAGAAGTTACCCAATCAGAAGGGCGAATTATTCTCTTTATCGATGAACTACATACCGTTGTCGGTGCGGGTTCTAGGGAAGGGGGATCGATGGATGCGGGCAACCTATTAAAACCTATGTTAGCTCGGGGAGAATTGCGCTGTATTGGGGCGACAACTTTGGATGAATATCGCAATCATATTGAAAAAGACCCCCCTTTAGAAAGACGTTTTCAACAGGTTTATATTAAGGAACCTTCCGTGGAGGATACTATCTCAATTCTCCGGGGTTTAAAAGAACGTTATGAGCTGCATCATGGGGTGACAATTACCGATTCGGCCCTAGTGGCAGCAGCTACCCTATCCCATCGTTATATTAGCGATCGTTTTTTACCAGATAAAGCGCTCGATTTAGTCGATGAAGCGGCGGCAAAATTAGAGGTAGAAAGTACCACTAAACCCGCCGATTTGGAAATGATAGATCGTCGCTTAATGCAGTTACGGATGGAAAAATTCTCCTTAGAAAAAGAGGAGAAAAAAGATCGAGCTTTTCAAGAGCGTTTAGAAAGAATTATCGAAGAAATTGAGGAATTAGAAAGTAAACAAAAGCCTCTTGCTGACCAATGGCAAACGGAAAAACATATCGCCGAGGAAATTAAATTATTGCGAGAGGAAGAAGAACAATTGCGCCTACAGGTGGAACAGGCCGAACGTGCTTATGATCTCAATAAAGCAGACCAATTAAAGTATGGCAAACTAGAAATTTTACAAGGGGAATTAGAAGTAAAAGAAAAAGAACTAGAAACTATTCAAGCGGCAGGTTCGACCCTGTTAAGACAACAGGTAACTGATGCCGATATCGCCGAAATAGTTGCCCGTTGGACAGGAATTCCTGTCAATCGTTTAATGGAATCAGAACGACAAAAATTATTAGAATTAGAGTCTCATTTACAGAAAAAAGTTGTCGGTCAAAATGAAGCGGTCACGGCAGTAGCAGCGGCGATTCGACGCGCACGCGCAGGAATGAAAGATCCCTCCCGTCCGATTGGTTCATTCCTGTTTATGGGACCTACCGGAGTGGGTAAAACCGAGTTAGCGCGGGCCTTGGCGGGGTTACTGTTCGACTCCGAGGAAGCCATGGTTCGCATCGATATGTCGGAATACATGGAAAAACACGCGGTTTCGCGGTTAATCGGCGCGCCTCCGGGTTATGTGGGTTACGAGGAAGGGGGACAACTATCGGAAGCGGTGCGTCGTCGTCCCTATTCGGTGGTTTTATTGGATGAAGTGGAGAAGGCCCATCGGGATGTTTTTAACATTTTATTACAAGTGCTTGACGATGGGCGCATTACCGACTCTCAGGGGCGAGTGGTGGATTTTCGCAATACGATTATCGTCATGACCAGTAATATTGGTAGTGACCACATTTTAAATGTTTCCGAAGATGCCGATTATGAGGAGATGCGGAAACGGGTTTTAACAGCTTTGCGGAGTCATTTTCGTCCCGAATTTTTGAATCGTATCGACGATTTAATTATTTTCCATACCCTGAAAAAAGAAGAATTGCGTTACATTGTTCGTCTGCAATTACAGCGTCTGGAAAGATTATTAGGAGAACAAAAAATCAATCTAGAATTAACTACGGCCGCAGAAAATCATATCGTTACTGTTGGTTACGATCCTACCTACGGTGCGCGACCTTTAAAACGCGCTATCCAACGGGAGTTAGAGAATCCTTTAGCCACAAAAATTCTCGAACAAGCTTTTATGGAAGGGGATACGGTGGTAATTGATTGTCTGGATGAGGTGTTAAGTTTTAGCAAAAAGGAGCTAGAAAAGGAAGAGCAAACATTAGAATTAGCTGTGGTTAACCTCAGTTCGGATTAAAACCAGACAGGGGATATATTCCCCCTCTGAGTTGACCGTAAAAGCCAAAAATGTCAAACAATTCCCATAATTTCAGGATAGGCGGTTAACACCTAAGTAGGGTTTGCGGCAAAAAGTTTGTTGGTGGGGTTAGGAGTCAGGCTTCGACGGTGAGCTTGTCGAATCCGTCGAACCGCCGCTCACTAACACGAACCCTCAGCCGAACGGTCTTCACCCCGACATTTGAGATAAATGTTTAAGTTTGACTGCGGAATTCAAGATTTCTACCGGAACACTTGATTTTTTAGGGAAGTTTTGTTATACTCCGTGCAGCAGGTCAAAAAAATAGTTATCGGCAAAACTTAACGTTTTTTTAACTTTTTTTTGACGTTCGTAGTGCAGCACAATTAAGGAAAGATGATATTGTCATGACAACAAACAGATCAACGAAAACTTTTGCTTATGGCATCGCCACGGGAGCCGCCGCCATCGGGGTTCTCGCTGGCTCGGTGCTGACCGCTACCAGTGCGGCGGCGATTTCATGGGGTCAATTTAGTACCCCTGATCCTAACACTGGGGAGTTTATATCCCTTTTTGCCGGCGACAAAAAAGTTACGTTTTACTCCGAGGATGGACCTGATGAGATAGGTGGTGACGGTGCCACTGTTGAGTTTAAGTTAACGGCTAATGATGTATATGAGTTTGTGTTCACACCGACCAACAACACGGTACAAGGTGCGGCCTTCGGATTCTCGTACTATATCGAGATAATAGATCCCGTATTCTATTTTGCGGGGGTTCAGGTAGCTTCAGAGACAACACCCACCTACCAAGAGGCTATGAAAATGGTTTTCAAGGATGATACCTTTCAAAACCTCCTAGCAGTCCTAAAAAGTGTGGACGGCACTCCTACTCCTCCTTCTAATTTCTTCGCTATTCCCGGTCAGCACCGAAAGCTCTTAGTCTCGGATTCAGTTATACCTGGTCCAGGGGGAAAGATATTCTCTTTGTCGAACAAATTCACACAACGTAGTCCCGAACCTGGTACTCTCCTCGGACTCCTGGCAGTGGGTGGTTTAGGAATGATTTCCCGCTTCAAGAGACAAAAATAACAGTTGCCAATGTGTGCAAGATATTGATAGCTAAAAGTTAGATACCCCGTCAGGGTTTCCGGCTTTTAGCTTTTTCATCGCAAAATTGGCTCTGAAACCCCGTCCTTTGAGGAAGGCTTTATATTACGATGTAGATGGGCACCGACCCCGACGCACGATGGAGACAGGAACCCTAACACAAAGTTGGCGACACTACGGACGCAACGGGGAAAAAACAGGCGAAAGAACCTGTTTTCACCAAGTAAACTGGCAAAAATCACCCCCAGAGGCCGATACTCTCTCGGAATTGTTTAAGGTAATTTGCGATCGCAGAGACACCCCCAATCCAGAATCCTACACCTGTAAACTTTTGGCCGGGGGAGATAACAAAATTCTCAAGAAAATCGGTGAAGAATCGGCAGAAGTGGTCATGGCCTGCAAAGATAAGGATGGCGATGCTATTGCTGCAGAAGTGGCCGATCTTTTTTATCATACCCTCGTCGCCCTCGCCTATCATCAAGTCCCCCTGCGAGATGTCTATAAAAAACTGCAAGACCGGCGCCGGTAATCAGTTATCAGTTATCAGTTATCAGATTTGAGTTTTAAGTGTTAAGTTTCCGATTCCTGACGACCGAATACTTGTGGTTTACGACTTAGTAATTATCGGTGCCAATCCTGCGGGGATAGAAGCGGCTTTGTTGGCTGTTCACCTCAAAAAAAGGGTGGCTTTAGTGCAACAGCCTTCTAGCGGCAATTTAGAGGCATCTGAGGACATTTTTAGCAAAAACGGCCATTTATCCCCAATGGCAACGGTTGCGGCAATGGTTAGAGGAAGTGGATAAAACTATTAATAAATATCATTCTTTGGCAAGATTAGCCACGGAAGGAATAGATGTTATTCCTGGTGGGGGGGAATTTGTCCGCTTGCCGCGTTTAGGATTCGTGGTGAACGGTCGGCAATTGTTGGCTAAACACTATCTTATCGCCCCGGGTTTTTATCCGCAAGTACCGAGAATTTTCGGCTTAGATGAGGTTAATTATTTTACCACTCAAACCCTTTGGCAAGAGCCAAATTTAGACAATTTAGGACAACATTTAGGGATTATTGGCAACAGCAGCCTGGCGGTGAGTTTAGCGCAAATTCTCGGACGTTTGGGGAAAGAAATTAGCTTAATTATCGAGGATAATTATCTGCTGCCGGATATTGATAGAGAAATCTCTCATTTAGTTACTGCTGTTTTAGAAGCGGAAGGAATTAAGATTTTACCCGGCTATTGTCCTAGTCAAGTGAAAGCGATCGATGGTAAAAAATGGTTACAATTAGGCAATCGTGTCATCGAAGTGGATGATCTCATTTTTGCTGGTAATTATCAAGTCAATGAACAGGGATTAAATTTGGCCGGGGTGGGAGTTAAACTAGAGCAAGGATTAATTAGGGTTAATCAGCGATTACAAACCGATAATTCCCGCATTTATGCCCTAAATTTGCTCAGAAATAGTTATCCCGATCCTACTTTAAATCACTGGGCTGCTTTTGGGTTAGTCAAGCATCTTCTCACTGGAGAAAAATTTAACTTTAATCCCGAGCAAATTCCCTCATTTATTGCTTTTGATCCAGCTATTGCTTGGGTGGGTTTAACTGGAAAAGCGGCCGAGGAGAGCTATGGTGAGGAGGTAAAGATAATCAACTATCCGATCAAAAATATGGTTCCACAGCAAATCTGGGGGGAAACCACGGGATTTTGTCAATTAATCTACCGACAAGATGGTAAAATACTGGGAGCGCAAATAGTCGGTAATCAGGCAGCAGAAATGATCGGTATCATCAGTTTAGCTTTACAGGAAAATTTAACCATACAATCCCTCAATAAAAATATTTATACTTGGGGAAGTATGGGAGAGATGATCGGAGAAATGACGCAATTAATACCTCAGAAAAAATCTTGGTTAACTTGGCTAAAACAATTATTCAGATAATGAGAGTGAGAAAGAAGATTAAATTATGAAACCGAAATTTATTGTCTTTGAAGGTATTGATGGCTCGGGAACAAGTACCCAAGCAAAACTCCTACAAGAATATTTTTTCAAGCGCGGGGAAAAAGCAGTTTTAAGTCCGGAACCTTCCGAGGGAGTCATCGGTCGTTTGATTCGAGAAATAATGCAAACTAATCTTATTTCTATCAAAGATAAAAATAAATTTGACCAACAAATGGCCTATCTATTTGCAGCTGATCGCCATTATCATTTATATAATGATCACGATGGGGTTTTTAAACTTATTCACCAAGAACAAACCCACGTTATCACTACTCGTTATTATTTTTCTTCCCTGGCCTACAATTGCAATAATCCCGAAGAATTTGCTTTTATTCGGCAGTTAAATCAACATTTTCCCAATCCAGATATAGTTATTTATATCGATGTCCTTCCTGATATTTCTCTGGCAAGAATTAAAAACAGAGCCATCACAGAAGTGTACGAAAAACCAGAAAAATTAATGAAAGTTCGTCAGATGTTTCTCGAGATATTTAAAGAATATCAAGATGATTGTTTACAACTGGATGGCAGTGATGCAATAGAACACCTTCACCGAAATATTATTAATTATCTTGAACAATTGCCAGCTTTTTTATAAAATTGACGAGCAACGACCAGCTAACCAAAACGAAAACTTCCTATCTCACCATTCAGATAACTGCTGTAATTTAAATCCATGCTCAGTACAGAAACCACCCCTAAATTCATCTACCAACCCCACTATAAACCCAATCAATTAATCTGCGGTCACGGACAAACGGCAATTATTACGGGATGGACAGTAAAACAGTCCCTTGCTAAACATTTAAATCCCGACCAATACGCAGTAATTGGCAATCTTTATAGTCCCACCAGAGGAATTAGTCCCCTGCTGAGAAACTTAATCGCAAATCCCCACGTTAGATATTTAGTTATTCTCAATGCGACTAAGGAAGATAAAAACTCTGGTAGCTGTCAATGTTTGCTAGATTTTTTTAGTCAAGGATTCCAGTTAGGAAAAAGTGACACAGGTAGAGAATGTTGGCTAATTAATTCTTCTATCACTGGATATATTGACAAGGAAATTGACCGAGAAACCCTCGAAAAATTACGTCAATCGATTCAATATCAACTGGTTAAATCCATTCCAGAAGCTATTGAAACTGTCAAAAATTATGCAGAACAATCTCCCTTACCAACTTGGGGAGAACCCTTAATCTTTCCCCTCTTAGAAAATCTTCCTTCTTTGCTACCCGGGACAAGATACGGTCATCGCATTGAAGGAAAAACTATTGCTGAAACCTGGGTAAAAATTCTCCAAAAGATTAAAACCACTGGCACAATTAGACCCACAGGATATGATGGTAAATGGCAAGAATTAATTGACCTAATGGCCGTTATCACCGATGAACCCCCAGACTTTTATTTTCCCGAACCTAATTATTTACCCATAGATAGACCTTTTCTCACCGAATATATCGGACAAATTCTCGATGATTCTCCTATACACCAAGGAGTTAAATACACTTATGGTCAAAGATTGCGCTCTTGGTTTGGCCGGGACCAAATTGCACAGGTTATCAATAAATTAATCTCAGAAATTGACGCTGCCAGTGCAGTCATGTCCCTCTGGGATGTGAAAGACCACGAAAAGGGAGGTAGTCCCTGTTTAAATCATATTTGGGTGCGAGTGGTGGAAAATGAATTATCTCTCACCGCGATATTTAGAAGTAATGATATGTTTGCTGCTTGGCCGGCAAATGCCATGGGATTGCGCGCTTTACAGCAACATATTAGGGATGAGATTAGCAAGCACTCTGACTACAATTTATCAATGGGTCCATTGATTACTATTAGTCAATCGGCCCATATATACGATGATACGTGGGAAAATGTCGAACGATTAATTGCCACCCAGTACGATAAGATTGTCAATCAGCGCGATTTTTTTGACCCTAGCGGTAACTTTTTGATTTCCGTGGCAAAAGAACAAATTCTTGTCCAACAAACTACCCCCGGAAGTGGGGAAATTGTTGCCTGCTATCAAGGTAAAAATCCCCTCAAATTAATCCGCGAGCTTGCAACAACTAATCCCGCAATTATTCCCGAACATATCGGTTATCTGGGAATCGAATTACAAAAGGCATACAACTGCCTCAAGAATAATCAACCGTATATCCAAGACCAGTAGGAATTGGGAAGTTTCAGTGAACAGTGAACAGTAAACAGTAATCAGTGAAAAGACAGTAGGAAACTTCTATTTAATACTGCTCACTTAAAACTCAAATCTGATAACTGATAACTGATAACTGATAACTGATTACTGGTCCTTGTTTGCTGAACCGGCGCCGCGGTATTTGAGAGATGAGGAGCGAATTGGGTTAGCCACCGTGGGATTATTGGTGATTTTAACCTCCGCACCGCGATATTTACCCCCTCGTTCCTTGACAGGAGCTTCGGTGACTGTTGGCTCCATATAGGTGGCCCCACGGTACTTTTTCTCGCTGGCGGTTTCTGGAGTGGGGACGGGGACATTCTTCTGCTCTTCTCGTCCTTGCCATAAAAAGGTGACGACAATCACAACTGTCAAGAGAATTAATAGCTGAATCTGCCAAGGAGCTAAAACCAGACTCAACACTAAACTAATTACCGTGGCGGCACTGGCCAGATAAGCGATTTCATCGCTGGACTTCTGCCAGAAATAGGCAGCCAAGGCAGCGGTGAATAGTGGCAATAAAAACGAATAGGACATTCTGGGTACACCTTGTCACGCTAGTGAACCAATCTCTCTATTATTACCTCCCTCGCTTCGATCGGCGAAAAATATTAACTTAGCTTATGGTACTTATAAGTTTTATTTTGTCAATCCTTCTTTACAATTCGTAAAAATATTGTTACATTTATTTACATGAACTAAAAGTTAAAGCAAAACAGCCAAGACAGCAAGCCAGTTCAGATTGTCTCGAGGAGCATCAGACAGCTTATGATTCGTTTAGCTCCAGACAACGGCAAAAAACTTGGCCTACTAGCTTAAAAAAGTTTTCGGGGTTTGGGTTTACCCCATTGACAGATTTGCTTGAGTTCTCCTACATAACTTAGCGCTACCTCGGCTGGACACCGAGGTTTTTTATTTTTTTACAGCGTTTTCGACTAAGTCAAACGTAGCTATATTATTGCTATCTAACAATTAATTGAGATTACCTACTTAATTAAAAATTAACTTCATTTTGATGCACGGAATCCAAATAAAATTTGATTACATCTTCCGATGTACCCTGACATTGCAACTGGCCTTTATTCAGCCAAATTGCCTGGTCACAAGACTCTTGAATTAAAGTCAAATCGTGGGAAACTACTAAAATAGTAGCGTTGGAATTCCAGAATTTTTTTAAACGTCGTTTACACTTATTTTTAAAACTTTCATCCCCGACGGAAAGGACTTCATCAAGAATAAGAATATCGGGGTGAACCTCCGTTGCGATCGCAAATCCTAAACGAGCCACCATACCAGAAGAAAGAGATTTCACCGGCGCTCCCATATATTCTTCTAACTCAGCAAAGTCGAGGATATCTTTGGTTTTTTCCTTCATTTCCTGACGAGAAAATCCCAGCATTACCCCATAGAGAATAATATTATCTTTTACTGGTAAATCTGGATCAAAACCCGCTCCTAATTCAATTAAAGAAGCAATTTGTCCCCTGACTCTCACCTGTCCCTTTGTCGGTTCCAGAATACCACAAATAACTTTTAGGAGAGTAGATTTTCCTGCGCCATTAGCTCCAATGATACCTAATTTCGCTCCAGAATTAATGACTAAATCTATATCATCTAGAACTAATTTTTTGGCAGGTTGACGATATTTACCTTCAAGAATAGAGAAGATTGTCCTTTTTAGATCGTAGGAGAATTCTTCTTGAGTACGTCTTTCGAGAGACACTTGATCGAGTCGAATTACTTCTGTCATTTATAATAAATCCATAAATAAATGTCGCCAGAGTCGGAAGCAAGTCCAACCAATTCCTAAGATGATGATTCCACCAAGTAGAGATTGAAAAATCAAACCAAAATCCGGTAATCCAGGGGAAAGGGACAATTGGCGAATACTTTCGATTACCGGTAATAATGGGTTTAATAGCAGGAATGGTTTTACGGAAGGAGGAATAATTTCTGGGGGATAGAAAATCGGGCTGCTAATCCAAGCGACAAAACAAACAATTTCGTAAAAATAGGGTAAGTCTCTGAAGAAAACGTAGAGAGTACTGACAAAAAAACCCACTCCCGTGCAAACCAGAGAAAGACCGATCACGGGAAAAATCAGAGCAATTACATTAATTAAACTTTGAGACTTCCAGAGAGTTACTATAGCCAAAAGGGGAAAGATACTAATAGCAAATTGAAAAATATTTGCCACTACCATGGAAACGGGAAAAATGCTAACTGGCAGACGAATTTTATTTAAAATACTGCCATTACCGACGATACTAGGTAAAGCTTGATTAGTGGAAGCATTAAAAAAATTTATTACTACTAAACCGGTGAAAGCCGCTAGGACATAGTTAACTATAGAATTATCAAAATAAGAGGCGAAAACCGTGCCGAAAATTGCCGTGTATAGTGCAGTCATAATCGCGGGATTTAACAAAGACCAGTAAACCCCCAGAAAAGAACCCCGATAGCGTCCCTTGAGATTACGTTCCACCAGAACACTAAGCAATTCGTAATATCGCCGCGCTGTTGACCATCTAGTTTTTGCTTGGAGATCGGTCATAGGGATAATTGTCATCTCGTCAGTATTCAGTGCTTTATTCTAAACGATTACCGTCAATTTTGTCTATCGAGCGAGCGAGTACTCTAGTTTTTATCCAGTCCCCGATGACTCTCCCTTTAGGGCAAAAGTTCCCCCCCCGAGTCATTTATCTGGCTCAAAAAGCTTAAAACCCGCTAAAAGCCTCTTTTTTTAGGGTTGAATTCGTTTTTTAGGGACAGCCTCGGCTAATTGACCTAGACTCTAAGTAAGTGGTTCTGGTTAAATAAAATAGAGGATAGATTTTGCCTTTTATCCCCTTAATCAGGGGGGATAACTCCTTATGAAGGGGAGAAATCTGACAATTTTTAAAACCTACTTAATTAGCAAGTTTACCAATAAAATAGACATCAGAATGTAGGTTGGGTTGAAGCATGAAACCCAACGCCCGATTATGTTACGAAGTGCGCTAACCCATCCTACAAATAATTGTGCCTCCCTACTTTAGCAGGTTTGCCAATAAAATAGACATCAGACCAAAGCCAAGAAATGCCGATTTAAACAGAGCTAATCTCAGAAAAACCGGATTCAAAAACCGATAACTTAACAATTTACTAACGGACAAACCAAGAATCTAATCTAATTGATGTCCCGTCAGTTCCACGAAGATATCTTCGAGGTTGGAAGGGCGACACATTACTCCAGTTTTATCGCTCAAAGTGTCCAGATAAGAGTTAGCATCGGCCACGGTGGGGAAGAATTTATAATCGATTTTATCGCCAACTTGTTTGATAACTAACCCTTCGCCATACTTAGTGCGAAAATCCGTTAGAGTTCCTAATTCGATTAATTTGCCCGCATCCATAATGCCAATTCTGCCCGGTTTTCCCGTGGCGTTATCCTGACAGAGAAATTCCACTTCTTCCATGTAGTGAGTGGTTAACAAAATTGTCATTCCTTGCCGGTTTAAATCGCGAATTACTTCCCACAAACGACGACGATTTTGGGGGTCTAAACCGACAGTCGGTTCATCGAGAAAGAGGATTTTTGGTTCGTGAAGAAGAGCGCGAGCAATCTGTAAACGTCGTTTCATCCCTCCGGAAAGAGTTTTAGCAAGGGCAGATTTTCGATCGCTTAAACTGACATAATCTAAATAGCGATCGATTAATTCCTGTCTCTGGGGATTGGGGATATGGTGCATCCGGCCGTGAAATTCCAGATTTTCCCAGACGGTTAATTCCCCATCAACGCTAATCTGTTGCAAGACTACCCCTATATTTTTCTTCACCTGATCGCGGTATTTTTTCACATCATACCCCGCCACTGCGATTTCTCCTTGACTCGCTTCGGTTAGGGTGATAATCATGCGGATTGTCGTCGATTTTCCCGCACCGTTGGGACCGAGTAAACCAAAGATTTCCCCTTTTTCGATGGCAAAGGAAAGCTCGTTAACTACTGGCAGATGGTTATAGATTTTAGAAACGCGATCGAGAGCAATAGCGGCGGTCATAGTTACAAAAGTTAATATCCAGCTATAGATTAGTGTAGCCCAGATAAACTCGCATATTTTCCACCCACGATCTTTTATTTTTTCTCCTTATCCTGATTTGGTGGTGGTTTCACATTGGAACCACCCGTGGGAGGTTTACCAGGGGGTCTATCAATTTTAGCTTGATAGCCACGTTCGTTTTGCTCAACCCGTCGTTCTTGTTTTTCTGACATTTAAGTTACCTCTGTTTGATCCTGCCAAAATTCAAGATAACGAATTTCCTCTGCATTAATCAAAATTCCTGCGCTTCTGGGGACTGGTTGCCAAGCATCATTTTCTAATTTATACACCAGTTCTAGATGAATATCTCGTTCTGATGATTCTGACGAAGCTAAAGAGTTTTTTCCGAACCAACCCGCTATCTGACTGCCATCTTTGAGAGTAATTAACATCCAGACAGGTTCCTCAATGCGACTAAAGAATAATCCCAAGCAGAAGGGAATCCTGTAATTGTTTTAAACCCTAAACCAGATAATCCTCGTTCTAATAACTGTTTTTGGTTAGCATAGCCTAAAATTAATCCTACAATTATTGGACTAATAAAAATAATGATAATAAAAGCAAAGGCTAAAAAACTAGGGTTGGCTAAAATACTGCGATCCCACAGCAGCAGATAAACAAATATCCAGGGAATATAGTTGAGACAACTGAAGGTGAGAAACCTTAATAAAATTAGAGTAACCTGCTCAGATTTCTTATAAAAAAATCTTGATAATGTTAGGTCAATTACAAAACCTGGCACTAAAAAGCAAACTGTATAAATAACAGCATTAAAGGTGTTAAATGTCAAACCAGAAGAGGATTGAGCGATAATCGGAAAAAACATAAAAATGATTGAAAGGTTAAAAAAAGTTTAGCGATCGCTGCATTAATCCTAGCGGAATTTAATCACCTTAATAAAATCCGATGCGGCGATCTCGCTCCCTTGATCGGTCTTTCTCACAGTATAAGACCGCAGTTCCCTTTGGGTTGTCCCATCAGGATAGACATAAGTATTCTCTCCTTGCAAATTAATCATCGCATCAGTACGCGAAGTAATCTGCAAGTTCTCTACCGTTACCCTTTCAAACTGATTAAAAAACTTGGGATCGAATTGACTGGCCAATTGGGGAGAGAATAGTTGAACTGCTTGGTCATACTGCCGATTAGAAACGAGATAGTAGAGATTTTCAACGGTGGAGATAGCATCAGCTTGATCAAGGTAGGGTGAAGCTGAGGGTTCTGGTTCAATTCTAGAGGGTGTGGGGGTGGGCGTTGGCGATAATTCCACTGGAGATGGTTGGGGACTTGGCAGATAGGGGGATGGAACCCTCACCGTCGGTGCGTTTTCAGGACTCGCCTCTGGCGCGTTTTCAGGACTCGCCTCTGGTGCGCTTTCAGGACTCGCTGGAGGGGATGCTGGAGGGGAGGGCGATCCCGGAGGTGACTGCCGTTGTAGCTGGTTGAGCCTTTCTTCAAATGCTTTTTGTTGTTGATCTTGAAGATAGACAAATCCAGCCAAGAGAACCAATCCCATCACCCCACCGACAATCCCGAATTTTAACCAATCTCCCCCCCTAGATTGAGGTGCGGGGGGGTGAACTGCCGTTGATGAGGGCGACGGGGGAAGAACAATGGTACTTCGAGAAGAAGAAGGGGCCAAGGCTTCCTGCATAGCTTGGGCCGTAGGAAAGCGCTCCTGATAATGGGACTTGATCGCTTTATCTAACACTAGGGCCAAGCTTGGACTAACTCCGGGGGCATGATCTCGCCACTGGATTTCCCCGGTTAGAGGCTCCGTGGCCAATTCTTGGGGGACTTTTCCCGTGAGAAGATAAATGGCGGTCAATCCCAAAGCATAAAGGTCGGTGGCGTAAACAGGCCGCCCTATACTCTGCTCCGAGGGCATAAAACCAGGAGTACCGATGACAATGGAGCTAGTAGGGTTGCCCGCTGCTGTCATCACCGTCCCCATGGTTTCCTTAACCGCACCGAAATCAATCAGCACGGGCAGCTCATCTCCCCGCCGCAGAATAATGTTGTCTGGCTTGATATCCCGATGCACAATCCGGTGATCATGAACATAAACTAAGACGGCTAAGAGTTTTAGCAAGATATCCCGAACCGCCGCATCCCCCAGCACGCCACGATTGCCCACTTTTGTCGAGAGGGTTTCCCCATCGATATATTCTTGCACTAGATAGAATTGCCCCTGCTCTTCACCATAAGCATAGAGTTGGGGTATCTGCTCATTTTTCTGCCCCAAGTCCTCCAAGATGGCAGCCTCTCTCTGAAACCGCTCCCCAATGAGTTGATATATTCGAGGATCGTGAGCGAGGGGCTTCAGTTGCTTGATCACGCAGCGACGACGGGAAGGCATTTGGGTGTCTTCTGCCAGATAGGTTGTCCCGAATCCCCCCTCCCCTAGCTTTTTGAGAATTTGATAGCGATTATTGATCAGTTGTGAGTTCATTCACCCTTACACCCAACAAGAGGGTTAAAAACCTGAAGACTTTTCCGAAATACAGAAAAAGTAAGTTAAGGCCAAGAAAAAAACCTTAATTTCACTTTTCTTGACATTTTACTTTATTCAGGCTCGAATGTCAGCTTTTTTCGGAAATCCATTATAGCTCTAGGAGCATCAATAGGCTAAACTAACAACTAAAATAAGGCCAAATTAATCAAATTATTAACTTAAAGCAGAGCGTCTAATTAATTTAAGAATACCCAGAGGGGTTACAATGTCGCTAACCTAGCCTACAAATAATTATGCTTTCCCACTTATAAAATTATTTTTTGATTACCTAAAAATGCAGACAATTACCGATGGGAAGTGGCCCACAAGATTTATGTTAGGGACTTACCCTAGCTTGTTTTATCTAGCCTATGGAACTTATTATCGGCTTAATAGCAGCCAATTAAGTGATTCTGGGGAATTTACCGATGAAAAAAGGCGAATAGTTCCACAGTTGCCCATTTTCAAACCTTATCAACTCTTGATCGCCACAGCTTTTGATCTCTATTTAATCTTAGAGCCACAAAACCATCCAAATCTTGTCCCACAGGTCTAAAAAGCAGCAATCAGATTAGAATACGGATAAAAAATCTTGACTTTGCTGGTATCAGATGCGAGTTTTTGTGGCGATTCTCTGTTTATGTCTAGGAATAGGGGAATTTTTCCTCAATCCCCCAGTTAGTCGGGGCAATTCCCGTACCGCAACCACGGCAACCCGAACGGAAACCCGGTTGCTGCTGAATTTGAAAAAAAGACGAGTTTTTGTTTACCAAGGACAGAAAATAATTGCTTCTTACCCAGTGGCGATCGGTCGTCGGGGTTGGGAAACCCCAACGGGAGAATTTAGGGTGATTCAGATGGTGCGGGAACCAGTCTGGGAACATCCTTTCACCGGTCAACTGGTGCCATCGGGAAAAAACAACCCTTTAGGAGCGCGTTGGATTGGATTTTGGACGGATGGCCAGAATTTTATCGGTTTTCACGGTACACTCCAAGAAAATCTCATCGGCCGGGCCGTCTCCCACGGTTGCGTCAGGATGCGCGATCGAGATATAAAGGCTTTATTTGAAAAGGTACAAATCGGCACTTCAGTGATAGTAATCGCTCACTAAAAACAATGGGAAAAAATGTCACATTCACCAACAATTTACCCGATGATGTCGAGAGAGCCGTCTTAACCAGTAATTTAGACAGTCCACAGGGTAAAATGAGAAGAACTAAGCCAAGAGGATAATCGGTGAATATTATTGAACTAATCGGGATCGTGGCGGGAATTTTAACCACTGTCTCTTTTTTACCCCAAGTGATTAAAACTTGGCGTTATCGTTCGGCTAAGGACTTGTCCCTCACTATGTTTATTTGCTTTTGTCTGGGGGTTTTTCTTTGGCTCATCTACGGGATTTATATGAGCAGCAAACCGATTATTATCGCTAATTTTGTTACTTTTATCTTAGCGGGGACAATTCTCTATTTTAAGATTAAATATGATTAAATTGACAATCCCTTGCAGCCCTCTTGGCTCACGTCATGACAATTTTACAATTTATTCCCACATCCAGGCACGAAGAGCGGATTTTTAGGTTAATTTATTGTTAAGATGATCATTTTTGACCATTTAGACCAAATTTGGGGTCAAGAAACATGAGCGATCGCATCGAGTGGATTAATGCCCTATCAACCCGTCCCTCCCTAGAAGCGGCGGTGACGGAGGTGGTGGAAAAAGTGACAGATAAGTTAGTTGGATCGGCAGCTCTAGCCATAATTTTTATTTCTTCTGCCTATGCCAGCGACTATCCCCGTTTAGTTCCCTTAATCTTGGATAAACTCCCTGTTCCTGTCCTGATCGGCTGCGGTGGGGCGGGGATTGTCGGCATGGGTGACAGGGAAAAAGCCAGAGAAATCGAAGCGAGTCCGGCTTTAAGTCTCACCGTCGCCCATTTGCCTAACGTGGAAGTGCAGCCTTTCTATATCGAAGCGGCGGAAATGCCCGATCTCGACAGTTCCCCCTCTAGTTGGACAGAATTATTAGGGGTAGAAGCGGCCAAAAATCCCCAATTTATCCTTTTAGCCGATCCTTTTTCCGGTCGCATCAATGATCTGTTAGAGGGTTTAGATTTTGCCTACCCCGGTTCGGCCAAAATCGGCGGTTTAGTCAGTGGTGGCATGATCGAACGTTCTGGGGGTCTATTCTACCACGATCAACAAAAACCCCGTAATAGCTATCTCTATCGTCAGGGAACCGTAGGAATCGCCCTTTCTGGCAATATTATCGTCGAAACTATTGTCGCCCAGGGTTGTCGTCCCATCGGACCGATTTATCAGGTGAGTGAGGGAGAACGCAATATTATCATCTCCATGACCGGGAAAGGGGCCGATGGGACTCCGCAACCACCTTTAAACCTACTGCGGGATTTAATTGCCTCCTTGAGGGAAAAAGACCGAGAATTAGCGCAGCACTCCCTTTTTATCGGTATTGCTAGGGATGAGTTTAAAATGCAGTTGCGGCCTGGGGATTTCTTAATTCGCAATCTTTTGGGAGTAGATCCTCGCCAAGGTGCGATCGCAATTGGCGATCGAGTTCGTCCGGGGCAGCGGGTACAATTTCACCTGCGCGATGCCGACACTTCCGCCCTAGATTTAGAATTACTTTTGCAAGCTTTTCCCCAAGAAAAACCTAATAGTTCAGAGGTACTAGGTGCTTTGCTCTTTTCCTGTCTCGGTCGCGGGGAAAATCTCTACGAAAAACCAGACTTTGATTCGGGTCTTTTTCAGCGTTATTTCGCCAATGTTCCCCTCGCTGGCTTCTTTTGCAGTGGAGAAATCGGTCCGGTGGCCGGTCGCACTTTTTTACACGGTTATACCTCGGCTTTTGCCCTCATTCGTCAGGGAATTTAATGTTATACTAAATAGTTAGTACGCTAGGGAGTGGAACGATGGTAAAAGCCCAATCTTTCTCTGAGTCGGAGATTATCTATCCCGATAGTGATGGTAAACCGATGGCCGATAATACCAAACAGTTTCGCTGGATCGTGACGATTAAGGAAAATCTCGAATGTTTATTCGCAGAAAATAACAATGTGTTTATCGCTGGCGATCTGTTGTGGTATCCGGTCGAGGGGGATAATAAAATCTGTCAAGCGCCAGATGCTATGGTGGTGTTTGGCAGACCGAAGGGCGATCGAGGTTCCTATAAGCAATGGTTAGAAAACCAGATTGCGCCGCAGGTAGTCTTTGAAATTCTCTCTCCGGGCAACACTAAAGCGGAAATGCGCCGAAAATGGCAATTTTATCAGCGTTTTGGCGTAGAAGAATATTATCTCTACGATCCCGATGCTAATTATCTACAGGGTTGGTGGCGCAGGGGTGATCAATTGGAGATGATTGCCGCGATCGATAATTGGCAGAGTCCGCTTCTACAGATTCGTTTTCAACTGGAGAGTCC
The DNA here is from genome assembly GCA_007096045.1 of Microcystis novacekii Mn_MB_F_20050700_S1. GTDB lineage: Bacteria > Cyanobacteriota > Cyanobacteriia > Cyanobacteriales > Microcystaceae > Microcystis > Microcystis novacekii. The sequence continues at coordinate 26,046 of SFAU01000070.1, forward strand.
CCAGTTAGCTATTTTTTATCCCGATGGCTCGCGGTTTTTGACCACCCTAGAAATCAAGCAAAAAGCGGAATTAGCCGAACAGCAAGCCCAACAGGAACGCCAACGGGCCGAATTAGCTGAGGCAAAATTAGCCCGCATAGAGGCGCAATTACGGGCAATGGGGATTAATCTAGAGGAAAGCTAACGAGAGGCGGGAAGGACGGGATTTAACCACTGGAGAATCTCATCTTTGAGACGGGAATTATCCCGGGCCAGTCCCTGTTTTAACCATTGGCCGATCGCATCGAGGGGAGTAAATACTTCTCCAGTTTGCCAACTGACATCTTGACTCAAGGGAGTGAGATGATTGCCCGGGAGAGTTCGCAGGGCAATTAAATCATTAAAACGTTTTTTTAGCAGGGGATTTAATACCAGAGATTGATCGATCGTGTCGTCTTGAAAACGGATTAAAAGATTGCGACGAATGGCATAATCTTGGAAAATTAACTCGTTTGTTTCTTCGGGGGAAGGGGTAAATTCAAGGTTAAAAGTGGTGTCAATTTGCAAAGGTTCGATAAAGGGAATAGCCCGACGAATGGGATAATTATTAAAGGAAATGAGGATATTTCCCGCCCGTTCCACTTCGTAGAGACTACCGATTAATAAATGTAGTTTACACCCCATACTGTGACCCAATCCGTAGATGGGGAGATAACCTTGGGGCAGACTATGATTCCAGCGCAGACGTTCAATAATATTATCAAAACGGTTTAAAACTGTGCGGGCGATCGATTTGTGATCGAGGGTATTAACAAAGGGAGTAGCAACAATAGCGTATCCTGAATTCCCAAGACTTTCTAATAACCAACGATAGGTAATATTCGGGGCCGCCGCCACAAATGCCCCCCCTAAAAAGTGAATGATACCCCGGGGACGACGCGGGAGAAAAACCCAATTACCTGCTATTTCTTGCCAATTCATAATTAGTTATCAGTTAATTAATAACTTAGTCACTCACCAAATAAAGACTACTTCATATTATACTAAATACTGTTTAAAAGGTACAGGAGATTAGCCAGAGATTTGCACCGCCGGATAACGATAAATGCTTGGCCAAGTTATAAAAGATCGGCAGCAATAGTTCTAGGGCAGTTTTTTCTTAATAAAAGCCACTAATTGAGACATTTGTTTCTTCATACTTGCCATTTCTGTTTGCATTTGGGCAATTTGGGCATGGAGAGTCTGAATATCGGTGCTATAATCCCCAGTGAGTTTCTCTAGTTTCGGACTAGAAACTGTTGGTTTGGGAGAATATTGCGAATATTGCTTGGCCTTAGCCATCGCTTCTTTAATCGCTTGTAGCAATTGTTTTTGGTCGAAAGGCTTCTCAATAAAGGCAAAATGCTGGAAAGGTTCGGGGATTTTCTCTACTACCTCCTCTTTCCGTCCCGACATTAACACTAGGGGGATACTTTTGAGATTATCTTCTCTTTCGATTTGCTGAAACACCTCCCAACCGCTCATTTTCGGGAGAAGGAAGTCCAAAATAATCAAATTCGGGTTTTCAGCCCGGATGAGATGATAGCCCTCTAATCCATCTTTAGCTTCGAGGAATTCAAAGTTACCCTCTGGTAACATATCGCGAATGTGCATCCTGATCACTTTACTGTCATCGATAACGAGAATTTTATGATTTGACACGATAGACACCTTAGACAAGAAATAGATAAGCTGGATGATTCGAGGGGGTATTAGGGGAAACTTTCGCCATAGGGATTGAGGATTCCCAAAAAACCCTTAGAAACTAACATACATCATAAAGAAAAAACCTCGGTTCATGTCCGAGGCTGCTGTTGTAGGAGAACTCAATGCAAAACAAAAGGAAGATACCAAAACCAAAAAGGTTTTTATCGGTAAATCACCTTTGTTGTCCCATTGTAACCCCTGTTTAAGCGTATCGGGAGGAAGTAGCACTTTTTAGGGCTAAATAACCTAAACCGAGACATAAAAGCGCATTTACGCCCAAAAATGCCTGAGCGATCGTACCAGAACCTAACCAGATCAGAGTAGGATGGATAACAGCACTGATACCTAAAGTCACCGCCATAGCTAAAGATACCCCCACCGCTAACCATTTTGCTTGGGGATGACCCAAAAGCAGGGCAATCAGGACAAAGGGCAGGATAACACTGGCAAAAAGCGGATTAAGGGCAGAACTTCCCTGAATAACGCCTCCTAGGTCGGAAAGAGAACTACCCATGACTCGGAAAGGCCATTGGGGTAAATCGAAGATATAAAGACCTCTGAGGAAAAATAAGCCAGAACTGCCAAAAATTAGACCAGCATTCAAAAATCCGTTCCAAGAGAAGGGAAAATAATTTCTCAGTAGCCAAGCGAGGAGATAAGAACCCAAAACCATGGCCATTTTGGGTAAAACCGCCACCGCGCCGCCATCAATCCAGAAACGGGGATTGAGATAACCGTTATCGCGCAACCAACGCCAAAAATCCCGGAAAGTAATCTGTCCTTTTAGGGCCAATTGTAGGGCATTGCCCGCATCTAATTGTCCGGCCCCAAAATGATTAAAGGGATCATCATTGATCTTACGGGCCGACTGTTGCAAAACCTCTAAAACTGCATTGGGTTCTTTAATTCCCGCAGCCTTGATTAAAGCTACCACCCCAGCAACGTGAGGGGCCGCCATGCTGGTTCCCTGAAAACCGAGGAACGCCGGTTCACCCCCTTTAGCGGGATCGATGGTTTCTTGGATAATTTTACCCGTATCGGAGCCGCCGGGGGCAGCAATATCGATTCCGGCTCCGAAATTAGAATAGGGGGCTTTATTTCCGGAGGCATCTACCGCAGAAACGCCGATAACGTGGGGAAAACGGGCAGGATAGGCGGCGGAATTATCATCGGCATTCCCGGCAGCGGCGACGATTACCACACCCTTACTATAGGCATATTCGATCGCCTCTTTCATTACTTGGGTTTCGCCTCCACCCCCTAAACTCATATTGATGACATCGGCTTTATTATCGACGGCAAAACGGATCGCTTCGGCAATATCTGCCACGGTTCCCCCACCCGTCCCAGAAAGTACCTTGAGGGGCATGATTTTGGCTTTGTAGGCGATGCCGGCTACCCCGTAGTTATTATTGGTCGATTGGGCAATTGTTCCCGCTACATGGGTTCCGTGACCGTTATCGTCCTCGGCATTGCTGCGATCGTTGACGAAGTCGTAGCCTTCGACAAACTCGGTTTCTCGCAGATCGGGAACTATTGATACACCTGTATCAATTACGGCGACGGTGATCCCTTCACCGTGATTTTCTTCCCAAGCGCGTTCGATGTTTATCCCCCTCAGGTTCCACTGTTTGCTATAGTCGGGGTCGTTGGGGGCGATAAAAGCATGATAAATATAATCGGGTTCGATCGATTCGGTGTATTTTTTTAGGTCGGAATTGCGGAGAGTTTTCAGGAGTTTGCTATCTCCTTCGACGGTGTAAAGATGTTCATCGATGGAAAAAATACTATTTAAACTGGTGATTTTTCCCGCTTTTTTGTTGATAGCATTTAACTTCTCATCGAGGACGCTGACGGGTATATCGTCCTTAAAGTCGATCAAAATTGATTGATATTCCCCCCGATTCGCTAATCCAGTAAAGCTAAAGAGAGCCAATCCTAGACCGATAATAAATAGGGTTAACAATAAAATTTTTTTCATAGATTTCCTAATAATTGATCATTGCAAGCTAAGCTTTTTTCAGTTTTGATGAGAAAATCCGATCGAAGTTCCCTATTTTTGTCTCGGTTGAAGATAGGACTAACCGGTTACAAAAAAGTCACCTGTGGTTTATTTTAAACTCGATCGCCGATCGCTGTTAATTCCCGACTGGCAAAAATAGCTTCATAGTGGCGATAATGTTTAAATTCGAGGAGATTATAGAAAGGATCCTCCAGAAAAAAGGTTTTATGTTCGGTTATCTCCCCAGTAAAGCGAGTTTTTGGTTCTAGATAAAATTTTAGTTGATTGACCCGTGCTTTTACCAGAAGATTGTCCCAATCGCTGGTATCTGGCAGAATTAGGCCAAAATGACGGGGATAAATGCTATTTTGGGGAGTAAGAGGCATTTCGGTGACGTGAGCGACTACCTGATGACCGGAGAAATTTAAGATTATCGCTTTCTCGGTTTCCCTTCCTGCTAAACAACCTAAACCATCACAGTAAAAGCTTTTAGCGGTGGACACATCGGTAATCGGAATAGCGAGATGAAAAATTGCAGGTTGATTCATAGCGATCGAGTTTATCCGCATTCTACTAGGTTCTATTGTAGCGATCGAGGGGCGACTGTTCCAGAAATTTTTTTTAAAATTGGCAATTACCTAAAGCTTGCTGAATAAATCTAACAACCTTGTTGGATAATAGAGTTCTTGCATAATTAATTTTTGAGAGTGCAAAAATAAAAAAAATGGGCATAAAATTGCATAAAATCCATAAATAGAGTATTTAATTGATTAATGCTCATTCTTAATTCTCCTGACTACTGGCTCCTGACTCGGAGACTCCTCACCTAACGGAAG
>SFAU01000071.1 GCA_007096045.1 Microcystis novacekii Mn_MB_F_20050700_S1
AATTATAGATGATTTCCTGACCTAAGATCACATTTTATTCTTTTTTCCACTTCAATCTAAGAATTGAGAAAAAAGCAAAACCTTACATTATACCATAAAAAAATTATGCAAGAGGTCTACTATACTATGTTCGTTCCGAACCTTCAGGAACTATCCTCAATCGATTGGTCAGAATTTAAAAAGATTCACGACCAACATTGGGGAATTGAGCAGTACCATCGAGCGTTAAAGCAGCTGTGTAATATTGAGCGCTTTCAAGTGAGAGAGAGTCAGTCCATAAGAACTCACATATTTTGTGCCATTCGGGGATTCGTACAATTAGAATTACTCCGATTTAAAGCGCAAATTGTCAATTGGTATTCTTGACAAAGGGAGTTATTTACTGAGGTCATCCGCTCTTTTATTGTTAATAATTTAGAGACCAACTTCCTTGACCTCAATAATTTGGCAAGAATAGTCTGAAGTTCAAATGCATATTACGAAAATCCTGTCAATGCGTAAGTCCTATCCATCTTGTTGATGGTATTGATGACTTGGCCACCAATTCTAACGATGTCATCCGATGCGACTTTGAGGCTAGAAGCCTGCTCCTTCACCAGGCCCTCGACTGGTGTCCAGAGGTTAGCATGGTCAGTGATCTTTTGGTACAAATCGATGATTTCGTTAGGCTCAAGTCCAGGGATGCCTGTGCTGTTGCTGCCGATGTCTTTCGTGAACTGTTCGAGGCTCTGCGGTAGCTTCCTGGCAGCGCGGACATACAGCAAGATTTTGATTAGGTCGTCGGCAGTAAAGATGCCAGCTGCGCGACCGTCCTGAGTTTGACTGCCTGTGAGCAACTGCAACATCACGACTGGAAGCTGTCCAGCTTGAATAGATTTAGACTCAATGGGTACGGAACTGTCAACAACCATTTTGATTTTTTCTCCCAAATTATCAGGATTAAGTCGAACTTAAAGGGCAATTTATCTTGTCTTAACACCTAACACAACCGAAGTTTAGGAACTTAAGGAAAAAGTTAGTAAAATTCCCCAAACCCCTACCCCGCCTAACTTCCAGCCCCTCCATCCTCCCGCAAAAATCCTTAACTTGGGAAAAATCCCCAACTTTACCAACTTAAGCCCAAGCCCTGTCAAAATATCCTGACAATCTCCCCCCACTCCGACTCCCCAAACTTTTGCTTCATCCCCAAAACCACAAAAACCGAGATGGAAATATCCCACTTTTGTCATCTGGACAGGCTAGAGAGCTTACCCCACAGTAAAAATGAGCAGCGCATCTTGCCTGAATAAACTTGGGACGATCCCACAGCGACAAACCTATAATGAAAAAAAGCCAAGCCTTAACAACCCTGAAATTAACCCTAAAACCCGAACACCAAAAACTGATCGAAGCCAAACTAAATACAGGGCGTTATGCCAATCCAGATGAAATCATTGCCGAAGCCTTACAATTACTGAGTAAATGCGATCGCTATCAACAATGGGCAATCGAGTTTGATCCCCCTCAATCCCCCTTAAAAAAGGGGACTTTCTTGAATTTGTAAGAGGTCTATTGATACTGCTGCCGAACAATTAGATCGAGGCGAAGGAATTGACGGAGAAACCGTGATCATGAGAATTAGGCATCGTTGGGAAATTAAAGAAGCATAACCGCAATCGCCTAACCCTAACTTTCAAGAACAATATAGACTCTTTTCTGCCGAACCTCTTAAATTCAGACTAAACCAGACTATCGCTGCAATACCATAGACTTAGTTAAGAGAATTGTTAGAGAAGCTTAACCATGCTCAAACATTATGACCTGACCATCGAAGGCGATGCCGTAGGCACTTGCTTCGCAAGACCGCAGCCAAGGGCTAGGGGAAAAGCCCAAAGCACAGAATATTCGCGCCATCATTATCATTGAAGAAGAACCATCTCTCTCGACCCAAGTAAAACCCACGACCCCTGCTCATTTAATCGGTAAAGGCAAAACCTTAGGGGATATTGTCAGTCCTATCGTGGATCAAGAAGATTGGGAATGTCTAAAATGATCATTCTGCCTCGCCAAATCTGGAATGATTTCAGCGCGACAAACCTAATAATGAAAAAAGCCAAACGTTAACAACTATGAAATTAACTTTAAAACCCGAACACCAAAAGCTGATCGAAGCCAAACTAGATACAGGGCGTTATGCCAATCCAGACGAAATCATTGCCGAAGCCCTACAATTACTGAGTAAACGCGATCAATATCAACAATGGGCAGAAGAAGTTGGCCAAAAAATTGATATTGCCGCCCAACAATTAGAGCGAGGAGAAGGAATTGAGGGAGAAACCGCAATCGCTCAACTTAAAGCAAGACTTCAAAAAAAACGTGAAGTTTAAATATTCATGAATCAATACATAATTTCGACTGAAGCCCTTCGAGATATGGAACAAATTCTTGATTATTTGACTAATATCAATATTAGTGCGGGTGAGAAATTTCTGGAAGAGTTTAGCAAAAAATGTCGTTATCTTATCCAATTTCCGCTAATGGGGCGCAGTTATCGAGAAATTCGTCCCTATTTGCGCGGCTTACCGATGAAAAACTACATTATTTTCTATCGCTTAACTGAGCAAGGGCTAGAAATCATGCGTGTTATCAAAGGAGAGCGAGATTTAGAAGCTTTTTTCTTTGAAAACTTGTAAAAAACAGGGCGATCACACCTTCCCAACCCTTGATAACGGCGATCGCACGATAAATTTCTATAATCTGGAATATACCCCCATCTCAAACAGCCATGACAGCCAAAGAACAACTCCTCCAGGAAATCGAAACCGCCTCCGATGAAACCATTCACCAACTCCTCGAATTCCTTCATCAAACCCAAACCGCCAAACCGAAACAACCCTTTTGGCAATTCATCAAAGAACTAACCGCTGATATTCCCCCAGAAGTCTTAGAAACCTTACCCACCGACGGAGCCGAACAACATGATCATTATATTTATGGCACACCAAAACAATAACAATGAAACTCATATTTGCTGATATATTTTATTGGATTGCCTTGATTAATCCCAGAGATAACTGACACTTTATTGCCTTAGATTATGCCAATAAATATGCAGATGATTACCTAATAACTACCGATGGCATCATAGATGAAACGCTCAATTATTTTGCAACTAAAGATGCTAGAAGTTTCGTTGATTCGGCTCAAGAAGTTGTTCTTTTGCTTCAATTTCTGGTATCGTTGAGTTATCTCCGGCAATGCTGCTAGGGTCATCCGCTTTACCTCAGTGACATCTGACCTCTAGGATGGCACTAAGGCACTAGACCTTGAGAGTAGTTCACTTGACAATAATATCGTCGGCGCTGTCGGGTTGGTTTATTTCCGTCAGGGTTTGCCAACCTGATTGCCAGAGATTCGCATCTTGCAACTGTTTAGCATTAATCCAGAAGCGGACAGTCGGGTCGCAGGAAGCGACTAATTCGGCGAAAATCCATTGACCGCGATTTTGACGATTGACCACTTGAAAATGTCGCCAGCCCCATGTTTTTTGTTTTGCCGTCCATTTTGATCCCAAGAGATGGGGATACTTCTGTTTTTTGGGCATAAAAGTTAAGACACCTGAGTTCCGGATAGGCTAAAACCCTGATATTATCATAGTCTGTCAACCCGATTCTTTTCCGGGAGCCAAGGAGAGGAAAAATTATCGGGGCGCTTAAGTGCGCCCCAGTTTTGGCTAATAACCGCGCCAAACACCAACTAAAACCCCTTGCACTTGTACTTGTTCAGTATTGGCTGTAATTGGTTGATATTTTTGATTGGAGGGTTGGAGAGTGATGATTTCTCCTTCTTGGTAGAAACGCTTTAAAGTAGTGCCGTGGCCTTCGACTCTAGCGGCGACGATTTCCCCATTGGAGACCGCTTCATTACCCGTGAGAGAACGCATAATCACCAGATCCCCATCGGCAATATGATCCTCGATCATACTGTCTCCAGAAACGCGCAGAGCATAACAGTCTTGACTGCGTTGCAACAGGTTAGAAAGATCGAGTTTTTCTTCCACATCGGTGAAGGGTTCCACTAAACCACCAGCAGCGATCGCACCTAGAATCGGTAAACCTTGCACTGGTTGCTTGAGAATCCGCAGGGTGCGTGCTTTTCCTTCTGTCCAATCAATATAGCCTTTGGCGCGTAAACGTTCTAAACGGCTTTGAATTGGTGCGGGAGAGCGTAAATTCATCGCTCGCATCATTTGCCGGATAGAAGGGGCGTGTTGAGTAGTGCGAATATACTCAATTAGCCAGTCGTACAACTCCTTTTGAGCTTGAGTAAGGGTTTCGAGGTTAGTCATGATCCATTTTCCTATCCTTGGGTTAAGATAATTTGTACTTTAGTTCATTTGTGTTCAACCTAGTACATCTTAACTTCATCGGCTGACTAAATCAACTGGTTATTAGATCTCTTGCAAAAATCAAAAATTGTCGTGGTTGGTTAGGAGTCGGTCGTCAGCCTTGAATCAGTTATCAGTTATCAGTTATCAGTTATCAGATGCGAGTTACAGCGTTTCTCAGATAGATGAGGTTCGTTCTTGCGGCTACAATACTTGATTAGCAAGGGTTAATCCGTGCTTCACCTTTACGAGAAAGGCCGGATCGGTTCACTGATTACTGATTACTGTTCACTGATAACTGAAAAGTCTCCCTTCTCCCCACTTCATAATTAATAATTCATCATTCCTTCTCCCTGCTCATAGACAGTCTTAATGAGTAATTTAGATAGTCAACAGCTTATCTTCTGACCTAGCACTTTTTTAAAAAAAGTATCATTAATTTTTATCTCAATTCTGAATATTAATTAATACCAGGGTCGGTCGCGGGCAAACTCAGCAGCGTATTAAGAAAAAATAACGAATTGCTAGAAAGCCGAGAATCTGGATAATGATCGAGGTGGAGACAGAAAAATTGCTCTACTTAAGCCTGTCTGCCGTAAGCGTCCAATAGTAGATAGGGAGTCAAAAGCGACGCTCAAGAAAATCCTTCGGTTGTCAGGGAAACGAGAGGATATTTAGTGCGAAATTGAGCCGTAAAAAAACTTAAAATCCCGACAAATATCGTAAAAACTAAGGGGAACACATGACCACAAAAACCTATGCAACAATAGATGGTAACGAAGCTGTTGCACGCGTTGCCTATCGTCTCAGTGAAGTAATCGCTATTTATCCTATCACTCCCTCCTCGCCTATGGGTGAATGGTCTGATAGTTGGGCCGCCGAACGCAGAGCTAATCTCTGGGGAACCATTCCTTCCGTAATCGAAATGCAGAGCGAAGGTGGGGCAGCGGGAACCCTGCACGGAGCGCTACAAACAGGCTCTTTAACTACTACTTTCACCTCCTCCCAGGGATTATTATTAATGCTCCCCAACTTCTACAAAATTGCGGGAGAATTAACCTCTTCAGTGGTCCATGTGGCGGCCCGTGCTTTAGCAGCCCAAGGGTTGTCAATTTTTGGGGATCATAGTGATGTTATGTCTGCCAGAAGTACGGGGTGGGCTATGTTAGCAGCTAATTCCGTTCAAGAAGCTCATGACCTAGCGGCGATCGCCACAGCTACCACCCTAGAAACGCGGCTTCCTTTCCTACACTTTTTTGATGGTTTTCGTACCAGTCATGAGGTGCAAAAAGTCGAATTAATTAGCGATGAAATTCTCAAAGAACTGATAGATGAAGACCTAATTATTGCCCATCGTCAAAGGGCTTTAACTCCCGATCGACCAGTGTTACGAGGCACGGCACAAAATCCCGATGTTTATTTCCAGGCAAGGGAAAGCGTCAATCCTTTCTATCATGCTTGTCCCGATATCGCTCAAAAAATTATGGATCGTTTTGCCCAATTAACAGGACGGCAATACCATCTCTATGAATACCACGGTGCGCCCGATGCCGAAAGAGTGATTATTCTCATGGGATCGGGAGGGGAAACCGTCCATGAAACCGTGGATTATCTCAATCAAAATGGGGCTAAAGTGGGGGTTTTAAAAGTTCGTCTTTATCGTCCCTTTGCCGCCGACAAATTACTGGCAGCTTTGCCCACCACGGTGAAAAAAATAGCCGTTTTAGATCGCTGTAAAGAACCCGGCGCTGGGGGCGATCCGCTATATTTAGACGTGGTAAATGCCTTTATGGAAGAGTACGAAGGCCAGCTGCCGAAAATTGTCGGAGGACGCTACGGTTTATCTTCCAAAGAATTTACTCCCGCCATGGTTGCTGGTATATTTGATAACTTAAGTCTCGACAAACCGAAAAATCACTTCACTATTGGTATCGTTGACGATCTCACCTTTTCTAGTCTGGAATATGACCGCAGTTTTTCCACCGAACCAGACAAAGTAGTGCGGGCGGTTTTCTACGGTTTAGGTTCCGATGGTACGGTGGGAGCTAACAAAAATTCAATTAAAATTATCGGTGAAGATACTGATAATTATGCCCAGGGTTATTTCGTCTATGATTCCAAAAAATCTGGCTCTGTGACCGTTTCTCACCTACGCTTTGGACCGGAGCCGATTCGCTCTACCTATTTAATCACCGATGCTAACTTTATCGCCTGTCATCAGTGGGAATTTATCGAACAATTTGACCTGCTAGAAACCGCTAAACCGAACTCAATTTTTCTCCTCAATAGTCCCTATCCACCGGAGGAGGTATTTAGTCACCTACCCCGCAATCTCCAGCAAACTATCATCGATAAAAATCTGCAAGTTTATACGATTAATGCCACTCAAGTGGCCAAAGAAGCGGGGATGGGCAGTCGGATTAATACGGTGATGCAGGTGTGTTTCTTTGCCCTAGCGGGGGTTTTGTCTCGGGAAGAGGCGATCACACAAATCAAAAAAGCCATCCGCAAGACCTACGGCAAGAAAGGCGAAGAAATCGTGCAGATGAACATTAAAGCCGTGGATTCTGCCCTAGAACACCTCTATCAAGTGCCAATTCCCGCCACTGTCACCCCTGAAGCTTTTGAATTAAGACCCCCAATTCCCGACACCGCACCCGCTTTCGTCCGAGAAGTCCTCGGCAAAATTATCGCCCGTCACGGGGAGGAATTGCCCGTTAGCGCCCTTCCCAACGATGGGACCTATCCCACCGCCACTAGCCAATGGGAAAAACGCAATATTGCCCAAGAAATCCCCGTTTGGGATGCAGATGTCTGTGTTCAGTGCGGTAAATGCGTTCTCGTTTGTCCCCACGCCGTTATTCGCTCGAAAGTCTATGATGAGGCCGAATTAGCCACGGCCCCGGAAACCTTTAAAGTCGCTAATGCCAAGGATCACGACTGGAAAGGTCTAAAATTCACCATCCAAGTGGCCGCCGAAGATTGTACCGGTTGCGGTATCTGCGTTGATGTTTGCCCCGCTAAAAACAAATCGCAGCCGCGTCTAAGAGCCATTAATATGGCTCCCCAACTGCCCCTGCGGGAACAGGAACGAGTTAACTGGGATTTCTTCCTTAATTTGCCTAATCCAGACCGATTAAGCTTAAATCTCAACAAAATTAACCATCAGCAAATGCAGGAACCTCTCTTTGAGTTTTCCGGTGCCTGTGCCGGTTGTGGTGAGACTCCCTACGTTAAATTAGTCAGTCAGCTATTTGGCGATCGCATGATAGTGGCTAATGCCACCGGTTGTTCATCTATCTACGGAGGTAATTTACCGACAACACCCTGGGCAGTTAACGCCGAAGGTCGCGGTCCAGCTTGGTCTAATTCCCTCTTTGAAGATAATGCCGAATTTGGCTTAGGATTCCGGGTTTCCATCGATAAACAGGCAGAATTTGCCTCTGAACTCTTAGCAACCCTTGCTAGTGAAATCGGAGAAAGTCTAGCGGCCGATATTCTCAATTGTCACCAAGTGGATGAAGCGGAAATTTACGAACAACGGCAACGGGTAGAGGCCTTAAAATCCCGTTTAGGGCAATTAACCCCGACCACGCAGGTGAAAATGTTGTTATCCGTGGCCGATTATCTGGTCAAGAAAAGTGTCTGGATTGTCGGGGGTGACGGTTGGGCCTACGACATAGGTTATGGTGGCTTAGATCACGTTTTAGCCAGTGGTCGCAATGTGAATATTTTGGTCATGGATACGGAAGTTTACTCGAATACGGGCGGCCAGGCCTCGAAAGCTACTCCTCGCGCTGCCGTAGCTAAATTTGCTTCTGGTGGCAAACCGGGACCGAAAAAAGACCTCGGTTTAATGGCCATGACCTACGGTAACGTCTATGTGGCCAGCGTGGCTATGGGGGCAAAAAACGAGCAAACTATCAAAGCTTTCCTAGAAGCGGAAGCTTATAACGGTCCATCGTTAATTATCGCCTATTCTCACTGTATTGCTCACGGGATCAACATGACCACCGCCATGAACCATCAAAAAGAAGTGGTGGAAAGCGGTCGCTGGTTAATGTACCGTTATCATCCCGATTTAGCTAAAGAAGGCAAAAATCCCCTACAATTGGACAGCCGTGCGCCTAAGCTTACCGTAGGGCAAACTCTCTACTCCGAGAATCGCTTTAAGATGTTGGCCACCAGTAAGCCGGAGGAAGCTAAACGTCTGCTCAAAGAAGCACAAGCAGATGTGGATACGCGCTGGCAAATGTATCAGTATTTAGCAGCAAAAGGTACAGGAGGCAACGAATAGTTATGAATCTACACACTACCTACATGGGTTTACAATTGCGATCGCCGCTAGTCATTGGTGCGGCCGCACCCCTGAGCGAGGATATCGACAATATCAAGAGAATGGAAGACTTTGGAGCCGCTGCCGTGGTTTTACACTCCTTTTTCGAGGAGCAGATTAAACACGAAAGACTGGCTCTACACCATCATTTTACCCACGGAGCCGAGAGTTTTGCGGAAGCTTTGACTTATTTTCCCGAACCGGAGGTTTTTCACGTTGGTTCCGACGAATATCTCAACCATATTCGCAAAGCCAAAGAAATGGTCGATATTCCGATTATTGCCAGTCTCAACGGTGAGACCTCCGGGGGATGGTTGGAGTATGCCATTCAAATTCAACAAGCGGGCGCTGATGCTTTGGAGTTGAATATTTATTATGTTCCCAACGACCTAGAATTAACTGGAAATCACGTCGAACAAAACTATATTGATATCCTCAAAATTGTCAAATCGGAGGTATCAATTCCTGTCTCGATGAAGTTAAGTCCCTACTTTAGCAATACGGCCAATATGGCTAAACAATTAGCGGAAGCGGGGGCCGATGGGTTGGTATTATTTAACCGTTTCTATCAGCCGGATATCGACTTAGAAACCTTAGATGTTCACCCCAATATTATCCTCAGTAATCCCCAAGCGATGCGTTTACCCCTGCGCTGGATTGCCATGCTTTACGGTCGTGTACCGACGGATTTTGCCGCTACCAGTGGTATTCATAACGCCATCGACGTGATCAAAATGATGATGGTGGGGGCAAAAGTGACTATGTTAGTTAGTGTTTTATTACGCCACGGTTTGGAGGAAATTATCAAGATCGAACAGGGTTTATTGAATTGGTTGGAAGAAAATGAGTACGAATCGATCGAGCAGTTAATTGGCAGTATGAGTCAAATGAATTGCCCAGATCCGAGTGCTTTTGAACGGGTACAGTATATGAAAGCCCTGCAAAGTTACGAACCTGTTTGGAAACGTTTTCAAACCACCAGCAAATAAAAGTGGGAAGCTTTTTTCAGTGATCAGTTATCAGTAATCAGTAATCAGTGAACTGATAACTTAAGTAGGTAGGCGTTAAAAATTATCAGACACCCCCCTTATCAAGGGGGGATTAAGGGGGGATCGAACCTAAAATCCATTTTTAATTTAATTATAACCAGCTACTTAACTGAAAACTGAAAACTTACATCTGATCACTGGTAACTGATAACTGATAACTGACAAAAAAATCCTGGAGGATATAACCATGAACGAGAATCAAAACAAAAAAATCGGCATTCTGACCAGTGGTGGTGATTGCCCGGGGTTAAATGCGGTAATTCGTGCCGTGGTAAAAGCATCAAAACTAAAGGGTTGGGATGTGTACGGCATTCCCTACGGGACCGACGGTTTTATGCAGATTGCCGAGGGAAAATATCACCCCCAAGATTTGATCCTGACTCACCATGGCTATAACCTACCTGGGATATTGAAAGGATTAGACGTTTTGCAGTTTCTTAGTGGTAGTGTCTTGGGTTCTTTGAGCAAAGGACATCCTGAAAACCCAGAAATTGCCGCGAAAATCCTGCAAGGATACGAAATGCTGGGATTAGATGCCCTGATCGTCGTCGGGGGCGATGGGAGCGTCGATATCATCTATGATCTCGCCCAGAAGGGCAATTGGAATATTATCGCAGTTCCCAAAACCATCGATAATGATGTTCCCTATACGGAATGGTCCGTCGGTTTTACCACTGCCGTCGATATCGTCACCCAAGCTTTGTATGATCTTACCTTTACCGCCGCTAGTCACGAAAGGGTGATGATTGTGCAGGTGATGGGTAGAGATGCCGGTCATTTAGCCCTTCATGCGGGGATTGCTGGGGGGGCCGATGCGATTTTTATTCCCGAATTAACCCCTGCTCTCACTCCCGAAATCATCGACGGTTGTTGTCATCATTTGGCAGAATTACGTGCCCAAGGTCGTAAATTCGCTCTCATTGTCATTTCTGAGGGGGTTAAAAACGAAGATAACCAAAAAGAGAAGTATATTGGCGATTATTTAGAAAAATTGATAGTTGACAAAACTCGCTCTTTGTGCGTTACAGATCCCGTCTTCTGTTATCTCAATTCCATGGATGTGCGGGCCATGTCCTTGGGACACCTGCAAAGAAGTCGTCCTCCTTTGGCCATGGATCGACTCTTAGCCACGGCTTTTGGCATTAAGGCCGTAGAATTAATTGAACAGGGTAAACTCGATCGCGTGGTGATTTGGCGCGGGGGACAAGTGCGTAGTTTGCCTCTGAAACCAGTGATCAAAATTATCAAAAAATGTCATCAAGAAAATCGCTGTGCCTATCCCGTGGATCCTGATGGTTTTATCGTCAAAACGGCCCGTTCTTTGGGAATTTACCTAGGAGAAAATACCACAACTGAGACGGCAATGGTTCCGCAAGCTGTGGAGGTGTTAGTTTAGTTATAATAAAGCGAGAAGGGTTGCTCATACTTTCTCGCTTTATTAATTGGTTAAGATATTTAATTCTGCTAATTTTACTTGCAATAATTTACTGTATTTTATGGCTTTTCTAAGTAATCTGTCATCAGTGATTAACAATATATCTATTCTAGCATATTCAGCACAAGCGATATGAAAAAAATCATAAAGATCAAATCCTAAATATATAACTAATACTGTTTAACTGTTGTCCCATTCTTCATCACTAATACCCGCTTGTTTGAGAATTTCCTTAACTAAATCTATAGAGATTTCTTGATTTCCATGAGGGTTAGGGATGCGAATTTTATGTTGACCCTTTTTCATAAATTGATGTTTACTACCAGAAAAAGGTCCTGTGTAACCTAAAGCTTTCAATTTTCTGATTAATTTTCTGCGAGAAATTGCTGATGGCATAACTAAACTTCTGCAACTGTTGTAACTTTAATTTCTAATCCATCTATGATAGGTAAAGGGTCGCCATCTTGTAATTTTAAAATGATCCATTCTTCTAGAACTTCTAGTAAGTCTTGACGGCATTCTTCAACGGTCAAGCCATTTCCCCAAACGCCTTGAAAGCCTTCTATTTCAGCAAACCAAGTACCGTCATTTAGCCTTTTGTATTGTGCTTTTTGTAAAGCTTTTTCACAATAATTGAGTAAGATCATTTTCTTCTCTAAACCTCCATAATATGTAACTACAAGGATTATAAAGCAAATAATATAGTGGTACAGGCATCTTGCCTGTAACAGGCTGGAAGCTTGTACTACTATTTAAGGCGATCGCATTTAATCCCTGTCAAATCATAGAATTATTCTGCCATCAAATCATAGTCCATCACATAATCACTTGACACTCCCATCGCACTCATGCGAGGGATTCTTGGTTCATAGAGTTTCCTTAATCTGGCAGGACGTATCCAACCAAACCAGAGGGAATCTCTCCCCAAGCGTGAGTTCCGGTATGCCCTACCGTACTTAGTCCCTTTTGCAAAATGTTAATAGCGGCGTTAATATCTCTATCTTCTACATAGCCACAATCGGGACAAACATGGGTTCTAGTAGATAGAGATTTAGAGACTTTTTCTCCACAATTAGAGCAATTCTGACTGGTATTATAAGGCGGTACTGCTACCGTAGCTTTTCCATATTTAAAGCCAAAATACTCTAACCATTGTCGAAAAGTTGACCAAGCCACATCACTAATAGATTTAGCTAGTTTTGAGTTTTTTACCAGCCCCTTAACATTTAAGTCTTCGTAGGCGAC
Source organism: Microcystis novacekii Mn_MB_F_20050700_S1 (assembly GCA_007096045.1). GTDB lineage: Bacteria > Cyanobacteriota > Cyanobacteriia > Cyanobacteriales > Microcystaceae > Microcystis > Microcystis novacekii. The sequence goes on from SFAU01000071.1 coordinate 12,432, forward strand.
AAAATCGTTAGATTTAATTACGCGCAATGCCTCTTTTTCGACAAAGCTTTTACGTTGCCTACTTACTCTTAAATGTTTTTTAGCATATCTCTTTCTCGCTTTTTGGTAGTTGTTTGATTGGGGTTGTCCTCGACGGAACTTCTTAGACTTTTTCCGATTGAGACGATTTAAGGTTTTCTCAGCTTTACGATAGTATTGCGGTATTTCTACCGTTTCTCCATCGCTGTTAGCATAGAATACTTTTAGCCCCATATCTAATCCCACACACTTCTTAGATGGTTCAAGGGGTTTTGCATATTCCCGAACATCTAAATTCAGGCAGAATTGAATATAGTAGCCGTCGGCGCGTCTGACAATCCTTACCCGTTTAATTTGGTCTAAGGGGTAGAAATTCAGGTCTCTAGTTCCTTTTAGTTTAACTGTGCCAATGTTTTTCTTATCGGTGAAAGTGATTTTCTTTCTATCCTCCGATAGTTTCCAGCCAGAGTGTTTATATTCTACAGAACGATTATTCTTCTGAAACTTAGGATAACCTTTCTGGCCCTTCACACCTTTTTTACAATTGTCATAGAAACGAGAAATAGCAGACCATGCCCGTTCTGCCGATGCTTGTCTAGCTGTAGAATTTAGTTCATTAGCGAACTCAAACTCTTTAGCTAAAACTGCACAGTATTTATTGAGAGAATATTTATTTATTTTATCTTCTCTTTTCGCGTCCATCCAAAGTCTTAAAGCTTTGTTTCTGATGAACTGAACTGTCCGAATAGCATCGTCAATGGCAGTACATTGACTTGGTTTTAATACTGCTTTCATTTCTAAGACAATCATTGTTTATCGACCTCAAACAACTATATTTATACTAACCCACAAAGCCTAGATTGTCAATTGAGTCGTGCTTCGCTGTTTGCTTTTGGTCGGGGTTTCATCCCGTCGGTAAAACCGAGGGTCTTCACCCCGACATTTTTAGATAAATCACAGTCAAGACGATTTACCCCCAATCCCATCACACAAATGTCTATCCTCCTCCCTAACATCAGAATTAGGATTGTGCAAATAAACCCGCACCCAATCGCAACTACGCTCCATTAAATCACTTAAACCCCAGTCTGTCCCAAGATTCCAGAGTTTGATAGTCTTGTCCCAACTACCGCTCACCAAAGTCTTGCCGTCGGGACTAAAATTAACGCTATAGACATAGTTATCATGCCCCTTGAGGGTACGGATTTCCTTGCCTG
>SFAU01000072.1 GCA_007096045.1 Microcystis novacekii Mn_MB_F_20050700_S1
TAACTCGACCGACTCAACTGCAACAAAAAGCGTTAGATTTATTGGGAGTTTCCCTGATTTGTACCCAGTAACGGGGTGCTGGAAATTCTCTTAATCCCTTCTACAGCACAGGTTATGGCTTTTTGTCAACGGGGAAGTCCAGTTATGCAATCCATTTTAAGTGAAAATTATAAAATTGCTACCGACCGTAACAAATTTTCTTTGGGATTGCACTCGACAGCAAGCCCTATAATTATTAGAAGGCTATGATTATGCTAGTCTCCAGAACTTAGTTAAACCTTGAACAAAATCAACAAGAATGGAAGGAAACTTATGATCTAATTAGGGTATGCTGAAAAAGGTTTTCGTGGTGGCAGGCTTCGACGGTGAGACTTCGGCGTGAGCTTTTGTCGAACGCTCAGCCGAACCGCCGAACGGATCTAGGGTGTTGGAAAAAAGTCTAAAAGTCTTATCCAACGAGGTTTTTAGATTTATTCAGCCAGTCCTAAGTAATTTTCTATGGAGAGTTAAATTATGTCGTCAACTGCCTACGAAACTGATTATAATCAATGGCTAAAAGAGACAGTAAAACAGTTACGAGAGCGTAATTTTGAGCAGGTGGATTGGGATAATTTAATTGAAGAAATCGAGAGTATGGGTAAAAGTGATAGACGAGCTTTAATGAGTCTGTTAACTCGTCTTATCGAACATCTTCTAAAGCTGGCTTATTGGCAAGAAGAAAAAAAACGGTCAGGTAATCATTGGGCGGCAGAAATAGTCAATTTTCGCGCGCAAATTCAGCATCGTTTAGAAGACAGTCCCAGCTTAAGGCCAGAATTAGCAGCTATGTATGATAAAGTTTATCCAGTGGCGATTAAATCAGTTTCTCAGCTTTTTTCCCTCAATTCAGACGCTCATATATCCCTCGAACAAGCATTAGATGATAATTGGTTTCCCACTGCTGAAAAATAGTTCTTAATTAGGGTTTGCCGAAAAAGTTTGTTGGTGGGGTTAAGAGTTCGGAGTCAGGAGATAGGAGTCAGGAGATAGGAAATTATTATTATGGACAGGCAATTCTGGAGGTGGAATCTGTTGCTAAAACCAGTCCCGAATTAAGCCAAATTATGACCGAGTTGGTTAAAGCGATAGAAGCAGAACCTTTACCTAATTTAAAGGATATTCTTAACGATATTGCTAAGGCTTTGCCATCTCAATCCTCTGGACAAAAAACCTATATCAAAACCATACGAAAAAAATGTGATTGTAGGGGCGAACGCAGTTCGCCCTTCCCCTTTTGATGTGTTAATATTGTATAATTAAATATTTTTTTATCACAGCATTATGTTACCAATATGAATCAAAAAATAGCCAATTATGCTCAAGGCGATATCAATATTGACAAGCAAAATATTTATAATTATCCACCTAACCAACAGCCTCCTCAACCCAATCCTCACAATTTATACCAAATTTCTAAATCCATGACAGACATCCACGCTCGAATGCTTGCCAAGCCTGCATTCGTTGTGACGCAAATAAAGAAAAATGGTATTATCTAATAGTAATATTCCTAAATTTGTTGGTAAAAATTAGGAATTGATTGATTTAAAAACTCAATTGCAACAATCTCAAAAGCTTGCTATATCTACCTTAACGGGAATGGGAGGCATAGGTAAAACCGAATTAGCCAGACAGTTTGGTTGGCAACAATGGCGAGAAAAAGCCTATCCCAGTGGTATATGTTGGTTAAATGTGGCAGAAAGTTTTAAATAAATAACACACATTCTTTTTGAAAAAAGCCAATTTTGTAGGTTGGGTTGACGAAAGGAAACCCAACAACCAACTATTAAAGTATAAAATTTAACCTCTAATATATAGGGATTATCCTACTACCGTTTTATCTACTGTTGTTAGGATTGCGGTGGCTGATGTTCCGACTACGACGGTAGTATTTATCTAGAATTTTTGACAAGGGTGATGGGATAGGATAATTGGGTAGGCCTTTTCTCTCGATGGAGATTTTTACACTGGTGGCAAGATTAAGCTAAACGGCGCTTAACCTGCATGATCCAATAGCTATAACCCTTTTGGAGTCTATATCGGTGATCCGAAGTAAAAGCCGTTTAGCTTATTAGCGGAAACTCTTGATCGAGTCTTCGCGATTGAACGGGAATTACTAGAGCAGATCGATTCGGCTAAAGCAACAGAACTAAATCTATTTTCCAACTTCGGCGAAACGGAAGCAACGCTTCCCGGATTAGAACAACTGCAAAACGTTGCAGAACGATTGCGGAATCCGTATATTCGGTTTCAGCGAATCCTCTTACTCATTGCCGAATCTCAACCCACGGTTGATCGAGCTACGCTAGAATTATTAGAGCGATCACTAGAAGACGCAATGGCGACCGTAGAGGCCGCGCAGGCAACCACTAGAGAAATCAAACAAAACTGGAGTCTTTCATGAATACAACGAAAATCCCCGATAGCGAAACCAGAGCGAAAAGCGTCGCCAATTTACAAAAAGTCTGTCATCAAATCGACTCCCTGACTTCACAACTAGATGACATTATTTACAGACTAGAAGACGGTATTCAACAAAATATTAACCATCAAATTCTCTTGAAAAAGTAATACTCAAAGTTTCGTAGGTTGGGTTGAGTTTCGTAGGTTGAGTTGAGGAACGAAATCCAACACCCAACTGCCAAATCTGCCTAAATTGGCGATCGCTATTTCTCTCCTTTCATTACTCTTTGTTGGGTTTCCTTGCGTCAACCCAACCTACAATAATTGACTGGTTATTAACCAGGTAAATCTCTCATCAAATCTCGCCATGAAAGACCATTACGACTTCGATCAATCTCTCCAGAATCCTTACCTCGAAAAATTGCCCCGACGCGAGACATCTACCGATCCCGAACAACTTCGACAACAAAAAGCCCGACGTTTACAAGAACTCTCGCGAATTGCTCGCGAACGATACCTAGAATCCGGTGGCGACCCATCCCGTTCCGCCAACGAACAACAGTTAACCAAAGCGGAACAAGAGGAATTTCAAAATTTACTTTCCCAAGTCTTCGATACAGAATACATCGAGCGATACCGAGAAAAACAACCGCAACACCCAACAGAATTTAATCAATCTGCGATCGCATCGTCAAATCCTCAACTTTTTTCAAAGAGGGATAGGTAAATTATTTGTATTGCTTAGATATTAAGTTGGTAATCAGGCTATAATCAACAAATGAATAGAAAACAGCGAAAAACCTATGATTCTATTTTTGTTGATCCCATCCGCCGTAACATCGTTTGGGATGATAAGGTGATGGCTCAAGAGTACGATTTGACCTCAATGAAATTTCCCTTAATATTCATTCCCCGCACCCACAAAAGGAACTAAAAAGATACCAAATTAAAGCTATTCGTGAATTTTTAATTAAAGCAGGAGTAAACTAATGCAAGACAAAGGCTATGAAGCTGTGATTGAATATGATGCCAGCGATCGCTTATTTTTTGGTCGTGTCATTAATATAGAAGATATTATTGTTTTTGATGGTCTTTCCGTTGATGAGCTAGAACAGGCTTTTAAAACCGTCATTGAACAATATTTAACGGATTGTCAAACCCTTAATAAAATCCCTACACCACCAACTTATTCCTTTGATGAGGCGACTACGACAGTAATAAATTAACTAATAGGTCTTTTTAAGTTTCGTAGGTTGGATCCTTGCAACGAAACCCAACACCCAACTGCCAAATTTGCTGAAATTGGCGATCGCTATTTCTCTCCTTTCATTACTCTTTGTTGGGTTTCCTTGCGTCAACCCAACCTACAATAATTGACTGGTTACTATCAATCTCATTGCTTAAACATGAATTCTGTAGAGAGATATATAAAACCCCCTACCCTATTTATAGTTGATAACTGGGAAAAATTGCTACCTGATTGGCAGGTTCCTCCGCAAACTATCGTACTTGTCTTGATTAATTCTCAATTTCCTTTAGACAGAGAAGGAGAATTAATTGAACAGGAAAAAGATCGCCTACTTAAGCAATTTATGCAATGGGGTCAATCTTTCCATATTATGAGTCATAAACAAGGCTTCTTAACAGAAATTATTTGTCCTAAAGCAGGAACACCTCAATACTCAAAAAAAGGCGATGCTCATTTTGATTTGGTTGCCACGGTTCATCATTCATTGGGATTTAATTTTTCGACAGTTAAAGGCTGTAAAACTCTGCTGCATCCAAGATGGCATACTGCTGTCTATCCAGGACTTTTCTTGTCTGGGATGACAGCAGTAGCAGTTGAGTCAATTTTGACAGCAATTATGATTGGTGAATAAGAAAACTTTTTTGGGAATATATAGAAAACGGGTTTTTTAAAGAAACCCGTTTTCTGGACTACTCAAATGTAAAGATTTGTTAAATGTATTGGTGGAGTGCATATTGGCCATTATGAACTGCCAATAAAAAATGAAGTGCATCAACTGGAAAGCTTGACGAAGTAAAGCCGATCATTTAAAGTCCGAGGTTGAAGAACGAGGCAAATATATTAAAGCCGATAGTTGACGAAATTGGCCAAAAAACTTAGCTGACAACTAACAGCCATTTTTAAGCTTGCACTATCTTAGTTCGATTGAAACGACCGCGCCACCAAGCGAGTAGGGTACTAGCGATAAAAATACTCGAATAGGCCCCCGCTACGAAACCAATAATTAAAGCTAGGGCAAAATATTTTAAAGTGGTGCCACCAAAGAGAAAAATCGCCACTAGAGGCAATAAAGTGGTCAGGGTGGTATTAATCGAACGGGTTAAGGTTTGACTCACCGCGTTATCGACAATTTCATCCACGGATAATTCAGGGGTATTGACAAAATTTTCCCGCACGCGATCATAAATTACCACTGTGTCATTAACAGAAAAACCCACAATTGTCAAGAGGGAAACCAAAAATAAACTATCCACTTCTACCCCCGCAATTAAGCCTAAAACCGCAAAGACCCCTACAGTGATCAAAACGTCGTGCAGCAGGGCGACAATGGCAAAAAAAGCGTAATCCCGTTGAAAACGGAAGCTTAGATAGACGGCAATGCCAAAAAAGGAAACTAATAGGGCCAAAAATCCTGACCTAAATAATTCTTGACCGATGGTGGGACCGACGGTATCGATTTGACTGGTTTCGGGGTCAAAGGTGCCAATTTTCTGGTTTAAAGTGTCGAGTAATTTCGTTCTCTGTTCTTCTGGGAGGGTTTTGGTCCGCACCGATAAAGTATATTTATCCAACACCTGCACACTACTGTTACCCAATCCTTCCTCTTCTAAAATCACTTGCACTTCGGCAGTAGTTAAGGGTTTCTCACAGTTATTCTTTTTGGCACAGGCTAATTCTATCTGAATTCTCGTGCCACCAACAAAATCTAAACTCGGTCGCAAAGGCGCTTGAATAGTGAACCAAGAAATTACCATGGCCAAAATACTACCAATCGTCAGCAGGGCCGAGACTGTCCACCAAAAATTACGCTGTTTTGTAACGTTAAATGCCATATTGATTAAGTAAAAAGTAAAAAGGAAAAAAGGGATTTGGGGAGTGGGGAGATTTTTCAGTTATCAGTAAGCAGTAATCAGTGGGGAAGTGGGGAAGTTGTCTCATCACCCTATCACCCCAAAACCCTATCACCCTATCACCCTATCTCCTCCTGACTCCTGACTCCTGACTCCTGACTCCTGACTCCTGATAACTGACTACTGATAACTGATAACTGATAACTGATAACTGATAACTGATTATTGGTTTGTCGGTAAATTAGGGCAGAAAAGTTGGGGTTTTTGACGGACGCTGGGGACGTTTAAGACGGTGATTAACAGGAGAGTGCGACTACAGGTTAAAGCGGTAAACATACTCACAGCTACCCCAATGGCTAAAGTTAAAGCAAAACCTTTGACTAATCCCGAACCCAACCAAAATAAGGCAGCACAGGCGATTAAAGTAGTGACATTACTATCAAGAATACTGGAAAAAGCCCGATAAAATCCCGACTCCACCGCCCGAAATAGGGATTTTCCGGCCCTTAATTCTTCCCGGGTACGCTCAAAAATCAGTACATTTGCATCAACTGCCATGCCGATACTGAGGATAAATCCAGCAATACCGGGTAACGTCATGGTGACTCCCACTAAGGCAAAAGCCCCCAGAGAGAGTATAGTATAGATAATCAGGGAAACATCAGCGATAATCCCGGGTAAACGGTAATAAACCGCCATGAAGATTAAAACTAACAGTAAACCCACTAAACCGGCGTAGATACTGCGACGGATGCTATCCTGGCCTAAAGTTGCCCCGACGGTGCGAATTTCTTCCACTTTGACAGGGAAAGGTAGGGAACCCCCGCGCAATTGAATCGCTAGATCGTTGGCAGTTTCGGCGGTAAAATTACCAGTAATCACGGCTCTTCCTCCGGTGATTCCCGTTTGGGCAAACTGCACATCAACCACAGGGGCGCTAATTAATTCATTATCGAGGAAAATGCCAATACTGCGACCAGTACCCGCGATCGCTTTGGTGAGTTCGGCAAATTTACTGCCCCCTTCCGAATCAAAAGTAATGGCTACTTCCCAGTTAGTGCCTTGGGTGGAACTAATGGTGGCATTTTGCAGATTTTTTCCGGTTAAGTCCACCGATTCAAATAGCTTTAAAATTGCCTGTTTAGATTTCTGGAGAGATTGTTCTAGTTCGGCAATTTTAGCGGCATTTTCGGGTTTATTCTCGGCTTTGAGGGCGGTTAATTCCGCTTTTTTTTGTTGAAAAATTGAATATTCAGCCCGAAATTCTCCTTCTGTACCTTGTTTTTGCTGACGAAATTCTAATTGGGCCTGAACATTTAAGTTTCTCTCAGCTTCTTTGGGATTTGTGACCCCGGGTAGTTGCACGATTACCTGATTTTTACTGTCCACAGTCTGCACTAATGATTCGGAAACACCGAGGGCATTAACGCGATTTTCAATCACATTTTGTACGGCTTTTAAATCATTAGGTTGAATGGTTTTTACGGTTTCAGTGGGTTTAACCTGAATGGTTAATTGACTACCACCGCGCAGGTCTAAACCTAATTGTAGGGGTAACTTAATCAGGATGATGATCGAGGCAACAACCAGGCCGATGATCAGTAACAATAACCAATTTTGTCTCTGCATAACTTCAGTATCAAAAGGAGAATTTGTTAAATGCGATCGCTGACCATTCTCTGGACAGCTTCGACAATTTGATTAGGTTGAATAATCGTCAATCTTTCTAGATTACCGTTATAAGGTGTGGGTATATCTTGGGAAGATAATCTTAACACGGGGGCATCCAATTCATCGAATAACTGCTCATTAATTAAAGCAATTAACTCGGAAGCAATTCCCGCCGTTTTCATACATTCTTCCACGATAATCACCTTATGCGTCTTGCGAATCGAAGCGGCAATCGTCTCCATATCAAAGGGTTTCAGAGAAATTAAATCGATAATTTCTGGATCATAACCATCTTTTTCTAACTGTTTTAATGCCTCTAAACAGTGATGACGCATCCGCGAATAGGTGAGAATAGTTATATCTTCTCCCTTGCGAACGATTTCCGCTTTATCAAGGGGTAAAAGATACTCGCTATCAGGTAAATTTTCCTTGAGATTATAGAGAAGAACGTGTTCAAAGAAAAGCACGGGGTTATTATCTCTAATCGCCGATTTTAATAAACCTTTAGCGTTGTAGGGAGTGGAACAAGCGACAATTTTTAGGCCAGGTACTGCGTGAAAATAGGCCTCTAAACGTTGGGAATGTTCCGCACCTAATTGTCTCCCCACACCCCCCGGACCGCGGATAACCATGGGGATTTTAAAATTACCGCCGGAAGTATAACGTAACATCCCAGCATTGTTGGCAATTTGGTTAAAGGCAAGCAGAAGAAAACCCATATTCATGCCTTCAATAATCGGACGTAGTCCCGTCATGGCTGCCCCCACTGCCATGCCAGTAAAACTATTTTCAGCGATGGGAGTATCTAAAACCCTTAAATCGCCATATTTTTTGTAGAGATCTTTGGTAACTTTGTAGGAACCACCGTAATGACCCACATCTTCACCCAAAACAAATACTGTCTGGTCGCGGCCCATTTCCTCATCGATCGCCTGTCGCAAAGCATTAAATAATAGGGTTTCTGCCATATCAAGTCCCCGCTTACAATTCGGTCATCTTATCACTAAACTTATTATCTTACCCCTTTTCTGGTCACAGGAGATGAGGAGGTGGGGAAGTGGGGAGGTGGGGAAGTGGGGGGAATAAATAAAAGCTGTCCCCTGACCCCTGAATACGGGTGCATCTCACATTTGCAGAAATACCGACAATCAGAACGTAGCGACCGTCTTGATTGTCAAGGGGTAACTCAAAAAAAAAATCAAGGAGTTGCTGTCGAACCTAAAATCTCAAGCAGAAAAAAAGAGCATGACAACCTAAGCCGCCTGGGGGAAAGCACCATCGGCTCAAGCTCTACCAAGATATAACTAGGAAGGGGTGAATCTCAACGGAACAAGGTTGTAAATTGTCAGCAAGCTGCCAAGGCTGATTTTGGCGAACCATTGCATTAAGAATAACTAAGATTTTCCGCACACAAGCAGTCAGAGCCAGTTTTTTTGATTTACCGCGTCCAACTAAGCGTTCGTAAAAGGCTTTAATCACCGGATTATGACCCATAGCTACCACCGCTCCCATGTAAAGAGGGGAGCATCTCACCTTTGTAACCCCTAAATCAGGTTTTTATGTCAAGCTATTTTGAAAGCCTTGCTAGAAACGAGTTTTAGGCATAAGTATAATTACTCACTTGCATAAATGAGATGCTGAGTCGCCCGAATCTGAGCGCGACCTCCCTGAATCATTCGCTTACCTTTATGTTGACCACTATCATGATTAATCGGTGCGACACCGACTAAGCGAGAGATTTGTTTGGCGGTTAATTGACCGAGTTCTGGTAAGTCGGAGACGAGAGTAGTAGAAATTACTTGACCAATCCCCGGCACGGTTTTGAGTAAATTAACTTTCTCGAGCCATTGTTGGTTAGCTTGGGTCAATTCCTCAATTTCTTGATTGAGTTTTTCGAGGCAGTTATCGAGATCCTCAAGATGGGCTTCGATAGCGACCAAAGCTTTACCGCGAGCGCGTTCCCGTCGGTTTTTTTCGGCAGTCCGCATCTCGACAAGTTGCCGGCGACGACTAATTAAGTCGCCCAATTGACGAGATTATTCCGACTCAACCCCTAAGATTTGCGGTGGCATTGCCTCGCCAAAATGAGCTAAGATTTGAGCGTCAATGGCATCGGTTTTGGCTAACTTACCAGTGGCTTTAGCAAAGTCTCTTCCTTGACGGGGATTGATTAAGGCCCCCGGTAAACCCGCTGCTTGTAATTGAATCACCAGTTCAGTTTCTCAACCTGCTGTCGCTTCCAGAACAATCAGGTTGACAGTGTAAAATTTTAGGGTCTCGACCAGTTTAGATATGTCCTCCTTTGTGTTAGCAACTTTCATCGCTTTACCCCGGGAACGGAGGTAAACATCTAGGGTGGCTTTACTAATGTCAATGCCTACCCATTGAGAGATATTTTCCCTGATTGGACTTACCTAAATTGGCCGAATTGATGGTTATTTTTGAGAGCATCCCCTTGATTTTACTCATCCTTGCCCGATCCGGTCTGTTAGCTTAACAAGGTTGGATTGACGCAAGGAAACCCAACGCCCGCTCATGTTACGAAGTGCGCTAACCCATCCTACCAATAATTGTGCCTCCCTACTTAAACCGGTTTTTCAAGATAATTTTATGGAAATTTGGGAAGATTTAGCTATTATAGCTTGGACAGAATTGCTGCTGGATAGTTATGAACAGTTAATCGGGCGATCGCTTTTGCCCCGGATCGGTACTGGCAAAGAACAGAGTAAAATGCTCTTTTATGCCCCTTTTGTGCTAGTCTCCCACGGTACGCAACCTAATCCCATCTTCAATTATGGTAATCGCAGCGCCCTCGATCTCTGGGGTTTAACTTGGCCAGAATTATTAGCAACTCCTTCGCGAGCGACGGTAGAGGGAGAGGAAATCGCCCAAGAACGCCAAAAAATGCTGGATTTAGTCAAAAAACAGGGCTATATCAACGATTATCACGGGGTAAGGATCACGAAAAACGGTCAACTATTTCGCCTTGAAAAAGCGATCGTTTGGAATATCATCGATCGTGATGGCATTTATTGCGGACAGGCTGCCACTTTTGCTGATTGGATTTTTCTCTGATTTAAGCTCCCCAATCCCCCATCACCCCACACCCCACAGTATCGCCCAAATATGACCAACTCAGACCGAATTATTGTTCCTCTCGATGTGCCGGATGTAGAATCAGCGATCGCACTACTTGATCTGTTGCCAGAAGTCAATTTTTGGAAAGTGGGACTAGAATTATTTGTCAGTAGCGGTGCAGAAATTCTGGCGCTTCTGCAAGAAAGACAAAAAAAGAGCTTTCTCGATCTCAAATTTCATGATATTCCCAATACGGTCGCCGGGGCCTGTCGTTCAGCTAGTCGCTATCAAGTGGATTTACTCACCCTGCACGCAACGGCCGGACGGCAAGCGCTGATGGCGGCTAAGGGGGCCATCTCTGACCTGCTATCGCCGCCAAAACTTCTCGCTATCACCGTTTTAACCAGCGTTAACGCCAGGGAATTAGCCCTCGACCTCAAAATTCCCCTAGAACTATCGGAATATGCCTTAAATCTGGCATTATTGGCCAAGGAATCGGGAATTGATGGGGCGGTTTGTTCTCCCCAAGAAGTGGCGCAATTGCGGCGCGTCTGTGGAGAGGATTTTCTCTTAGTTTGCCCCGGAGTTCGTCCCTCCTGGTCAAGCAAAGGGGATCAAAGTCGGGTGATGACTCCGGCCCAAGCGCTTAAAGCTGGGGCTGATTATCTAGTAATTGGACGACCGATCACCAGTGCCGAGGAGCCAAAAATAGCATGGGCAAAAATTTGTCACGAATTAGCCGATATTTAGGAGTATTACTGGTTATTTTCGGGATTAACTTCCCAGCAGCTAGTCTTCCTCTTTCTAGCTGTCCGGAGGATTTAAATCTTTTAGTCGATCGCCTCTTGTCAGATTTACCCGGTTATGCTAATCGAGTTATTAGTCGTTCCCAAATCGATCAAAAATTATCTACACCGGTTTTTGTGATTATTGCCGGTCGTCCCGAATTTGCACCCCTACCTTTAAGTGCTAGTCAATATTCTGGTCAAATTGCCGATGACACTCAACAGGTTTTTTTTACGACTTTAGAGCGTCAGTATAGCAAAAATCGCTCTGTCACTCTCCAAAATTATCACTGGTTATTTTTAACTAAAACTGGGGAAGGATGGCGATTAGTGACGATTTACAGTCAACTAGCTGCCCTTGAACCCGCTCCAGTCCCCTTACCTCCCCTAGAAACCAGTCAAGGGACCATCGGCCAAGCGGTGCGTCTCTGGCTGCGGGACTGCGAAGCGGCTGCATGGCGCTAAATTCGCTCGGCCAAAACAAAGCGATCGAAACCTGCTAGGTCGTTAATAATCTGAATTTGTCGATAATTGCCCTGATTTTCCAGCATTTGCGCTACTTTTTCCCCTTGACCGGCTCTCATTTCCACTAGCCAAAGGCCTCCCGATCGCAGATAATCGGGAGCAGTGGCCACTAGATGTTGAATTGACTGTAATCCGTCTTCACCTCCATCGAGGGCCAAACGGGGTTCATGTTCCCGCACTTCAATTTGTAAGTCAAGGATTTCTGCACTGGGAATATAGGGAGGATTGGACAGCATCCCGCTAATCTGTCCCTTCAACTTCTCTAGGGGTGTCCACCAAGAACCCTGTTTTAAGATAATTCTGTCGGCAAAACCGGTATTGATGATATTTTCTTTGGCGATCGCTAGAGCCGTTGGACTGTAATCAATAGCATATATTGCTGCTTTTGTCAAGATACTAGCTAAACCAATAGCGATCGCACCGCTACCGGTTCCCAGATCTACCCAGATTCCCCCGTCGTCTCCTCTGACGGTTTCGCCAACAATATCGATTAATAACTCGGTTTCGGGACGAGGAATTAAGACCCCTGGGGATACTTTCAGGGTAAAATTACGCCAGACCACCGATTCGAGCAAATACTGCAAGGGAACCCTTGTTTGAAGGCGTTTTTGCCAGCGTTTAGTAATTTCCGACCAAGAATAACTCAAAGGGATTTTTTCTCGTTCGCGAAAGGATTGTAAGCGCAGGGAAAGAGTATCTAAATCTGTCACTGCTTGCAGAAAGATATCCACTTCCTTGGCAGATAGTTGCGCTTGCTCTAAATCAGCGATCGCCTGTTGTCGCCATTGACTTAATTCTTGACCGGAAATACTAGCAGACACAAGGCTTAACGATTGGGGGCGGGGGCGGGGCGATTATTGGTATTATTATTAGGGCGTGGCTGATTTGCTGGGGGTTGGTTGGGAGCATTTTGGTTGCTATTTGCCCGAATAAAATTAATCGTTTCTTGGCTGGGATAGAGGAGAATTTTAGTTAAAGCTTCATCGTTGCTTTGTTGTAGGGTAGCGATGACACTTTCTAAGGGAATAACATCAATTTTCACCGTGGCTGCTTCTGCGGGATTAGCTTTTTTGTATTGTTCTACCATTTGCAAAGCGGCGGCTTTTTCAAAGAAGAAAGGAATAAAATCCTGATTATTGCGATTGACCACCAGAAAATTATTCTCTTTTCCTGCTTTCGGCACAAACAAAGGTACACCACCTTGATACTGTTCACCTCTTTCACTGAGCAGTTTTTTTGCTGATTCTACTTCCGACTCTTTGGGAACAAAATCGATAATTAAACGATTTTGATCGGTTTGACTGGTTTGCATTTTATAGACTTGTGCCAAAGAAACAGGCTGAACTTTAACTTTGCTGGCCACTTCAGGATTCTCTTTTTTCAGTCGTTCAAAAAAGTTTTGTGCGTCCTGCTTACTAATAAAAACCCCCGTGAATTTCTGTTCTTTTTCTCCTACGGCAATTAGGGGAACTCCTTGATCATCGGCAATAGCGAAGACAGGTACAGACTGCAAGGTTTTGACGATTTGTTCTTCCGGTAAAGCGAGTGCTTTAGAATAGCTGCCCAGCAGCGAAGTCAACATTGTCGTTCCTACTAAACCAAGAGTTGCCGTCCAACGAATGAGAGATTTCATCAAAATAATTACCTCGTTATTACTATTAACCAATATTTGCCATTAATCTGAACTATATCGTCTGCTTAACTCCTCCGATCAGGAGTTTTCTGATGAATAACCAGCCCCAAAAGTTCCCTTTATTGGCTTGGTTCTGAACTATCATAGCTAAAAAGATCCGCACTTGGTGAGATGAGGTGGCAGCAGCAGCCCGGAAACAGGGGCAATTTACGGGCTGATCTGGGGAATAATAAAAATTAATTAGAGTTTTTAGGGCATATTTTCCGAAAAAATCGCTCTATCTACGTTTTAAGTTTCCTTAAGCTGGCTTTTACCCTAATAAGCACCAACTTGAGATCAAAAGGCCTCCTCTTGTCTGAATCAGTTAGTCAACCGGCCACCTTTTGATCTTGGTACTACTAATGACTTTCCGAGAGATGGTGCGGATGGGCGATCGCTAACCGCAGCCATTGATAGGAAACTAGATTTAAAATCAGTCCGATGATCAACAAAATTGCCATGAGAGCGATTTGATACCAGGCGATCGGTCTGACCAAAAGATCGGCGATTAGATGGGCTAAATTCAAGACAGAATAGAGAATTGTCAGCCAGAAATGGGCCTTTCTCAAGGAGCGACTTTCGCTAAAATTGACCCCGATAATCGCTAACATTGGCAGCAAAAAAAAGAGCAACATTCCCCAGAAAATCGGATCGAGATTGCTGGTTTGCTGACTCTCGACGATCGATTGACCATGGAAAAGCGGCATTAAACCCAGTTGGGTGTGAAATAGGGTTCCCAAGAGGAATGTTGTCCAGAGAGCGGCAATTTTTTCGGGATATTTCGCTGTTTTCACGGTAATTATCCTCGGAATTAGTTAATATAAAAGCTCGGACTAAGTGAGAAAGTATTCTTCAATTTTTCCTAGTCACTTATTTATACATTATAAAAAAAGTTTCTGTATTTAAAATTACTTTTTACAAAAAAACACAAAGTAGAGAAAGCCCGCTGCTATACTGGTAAATTTGGCTAATTCTCAATCTAAAAATGTTATGACCACAACCACCCCCGAGAGTAACTCAATCTATCCCGTGCGTTGGCAAGATAATAAAGTCTGGCTGATCGATCAAACCCGTTTACCCATGAACTATGAGGAAGTTGAGATCACCAGCAGTGAAGCCATGGCCCGGGCGATCGAAACGATGATTGTCCGCGGCGCTCCGGCGATCGGGGTAGCGGCTGCCTATGGTATGGTTTTAGGAACGCAGGAAATTAAAACTGACCAGAAAGAGGAATTTCTGGCTGATTTAACTAGAATAGCCGCTCGATTAGCGCAAACCCGGCCCACGGCGGTGAATTTATTCTGGGCGATCGAGCGAATGTTAAAAGTGGCCAGGGAAAGTGGCCCAGAAGTGGCAATAATTAGCAAAAATCTCCTTGAAACTGCCCACAATATCCAAAAAGAAGACGTGGAAACCTGTCGGGCGATCGGTCATCATGGTTTATTGGCGCTGCCGGAGCAACCGGAAAAACTGACAATTTTAACCCACTGTAATACTGGTTCCCTAGCCACGGCCAGTTATGGTACTGCTTTAGGGGTAATTCGTTCCGCTTGGACGGCGGGTAGATTAATACAAGTGTATGCAGACGAAACCCGGCCACGGCTGCAAGGGGCAAAATTAACCGCCTGGGAATGTGCGCGGGAGGGAATTCCCGTCACCGTGATCACCGATAGCATGGCGGCCCACTGTATGCAGCAAAAACTGATCGATGCGGTGATTGTTGGGGCCGATCGCATTGCGGCCAATGGGGACACGGCCAACAAAATCGGCACCTATTCCCTGGCAGTGGTGGCAAAAGCTCATAATCTGCCTTTTTATGTGGCTGCCCCCCTATCGACGGTGGATTTTTCCCTTAAGGATGGTACGGGTATCCCGATCGAACAGCGCGATCGTGCCGAAATTTATCAGGTGGGGACGACAACCCTTTGCCCTAGAGATGTTAACTTTTATAACCCCGCCTTCGATGTTACTCCCGCCGCTTTGATCACCGCTATCATCACCGAAAAAGGAGCGGTAACGCCGGCTGAATTAATTTTTTTACAGGAATCCTAGAAGGTGAGCTTTTTCCCTACTGACACCATTTTTATTGGCGTTGTCAAATTGAAAGATGCTCCGAATCAGCACCGGAACTGAAATTACTTTGATAGCAAGGATTGCATGGCATCTTGACAATTAGTGTTTAATGAACGAATAGTGCCGATAGTTGGGCTTAAGTGGGGAACAAGACTTGCCCTGAGCCAACTTGCCCTGAGCCAAGTCGAAGGGGTCGAAGGGCTTGCCCTGAGCCAAGTCGAAGGGGTCGCTCGATTTAGCAGTGGAATTAGCCCGACAATCGGCGTAGGGCTAATTCCGGAATTAGCCCGACAATCGGCGTAGGGCTAATTCATGAATTAGCCCGACAATCGGCGTAGGGCTAATTCATGAATTAGCCCGACAATCGGCGTTGTCAAATGGAAAGATGCTCCGAATCAGCACCGGAGCATTGCATCTTTCCTCTTCTGATCTGACAACGCCTTTTTATTTGTTTATATCGACTGGCACAGTGGGGAAAAATTCTGCCTCAATCCAATTGGAGGTGACGACCAAGGGGAAAATGGGTAAGATCACTATTGACAAATAAACCAAAATGGTGTACGACGATAACATCAAAAAAAATAATGATTAGGATTTACTTTTATCTATAGTTAAACACTATTATTCAGTTAATAATCCTAATTAATTTCCAAATGTATCTTTTTTGTTGACTGAAAATATTCTTGAGATCGGCTAAAACAATCATTAAAACAGATTCTGATTATTTTAAATAAAATTCAAGAAAATTAAAGATTTATTCTTGTTAAATATTTACACAATCGAGATTTAAACGATGTTATAACAGAAGAGTCAAGACCAAGCTCCGAACGGTAAAGTGGAGATTTGGGTAGATTTGAGGGGAGGTTAAGTATCGTTGGCAGCGTAGCTTTTAGTAAGTAGAAATAAAATCAACCGGAAAAAGGGGATTGCCGAATGAAGATAAGAAAGCGGAATTCAAGGAAGGGGGAACGGAGTGAAGTCAATAGACCTCCTGCAAAAATAGGAACTGATTATGTACAATAAAGTAAAACACTCAGAAAAACCATGACTTACGAAAAAGTAAAAAATTTGAATCCAGAAGAGTTTAAACGCTTTTGTGG
>SFAU01000073.1 GCA_007096045.1 Microcystis novacekii Mn_MB_F_20050700_S1
GCGTAAGACTTCTGTTAAAGAAGCAGCATCCTGGGTCGCGTCAACCCCATTCAGCGACCATTCTAAAAAGGTGGCGTGGTGAGGAATCGCCGTCCGTTTTACGGCGGCGAGGATGTCAACTGGGTTAGTAGGGGACCGATTGCCTGAAAGGCCGAGGGTAAAACCGCTACGGTGGCGGCCGCGATAATAATTGTCGTGGCTAATCTCAGCACTTTCTCGGGGGCTTTTTCGTAGGCATCAAATTTGTAGTCGAGCTTGTCCAATCTTTGGTCTATTTTCTGAAAGCGTTGCCCCATAGCTTCAAAACGTTGGTCTGCGTTTGGAAGCTTTTCAATTGGTTGAGAACGTCGGCCAAGGTGGGTTCTTGAGTGGACATGGTGACACCTAGGAGAATTTGATCGCCTAGCACAATTATAAGCTTAAGTCAAGTTTTTTTGATGATAATTAACTTTTTGGTCGGTAATATTTTGACCTTGTTCCAGTGTTGGAGATGACCAGTATTTCTATTCTAATAAGGTCTCTTTGATTGTTGTTAAAACTTTGCTATCTTTGACCATCCAAGCATGAAGCAATACGGGAATCGAAATTTCTTTGCCCACCGATAAACGGGAACTATGGGCGGGAAATATCATTAAATCGTAGGGAGTCCAGATAATTGTGGTTTTAATTTTATTTAAAATTTGTTGACAATCTTGATTTAAATCCTCTAAAAATTGACTACCCGGCTGCATTTGTTTAATCCCATCTAAGGGTAAACCATAAGCGGTCAAAGTGCCTCGATTGGGGGCAGAAATATTTAGGTAACGTTGCACTCTTTCCACTCCTCCCAATCTTTGCAGGTAGTAGCGGGTAATTAGTCCCCCCATACTAAACCCGATCAGATCTACTTTCTGCTCTTTAGCAAAGTTTTTCTCGATATAATTTTCTACTTGACCCGCTAAAAATTCTAACTTTTCGTAACCATGATTAGGAATTAGATTAAAACTGTGCACCTGCCAACCATGATGGTTTAAATACTCGCTCATCGGTTTAAAAACGGCAGTAGTGTCCAGAAAACCATGCACTAAAACAACGGGATTCATAGATGAGGTTTACCCTTGAACTCTGAATCTATTCTAACGGATAATAGGGATAATTATCGAAAAATCTTAACCGTTCAGGGGGGGGACGAAATCTGGTAATCTCAGGGCTATGGATGAGAAGCCGCTACTAGAGATACCAAGAATTGGCGCAGAGGATTGGGAGCAGACCCCAGCCAGGCTCAGACAGCCTTTATCGGTGAACGGTAAACAGTTACGGTTTTTCGGGACTTGTTATGCAAATAATTGATTTAAAATAAAATTCGACGAGAGAGCGTACACCCAAAAGTGTCCAAAATCTATAAAGAAAAAAACTTAAGGGACAAACAGGTTAATACCAAAAGATAGATAATAGAGTTAAGAGAAGAGCCAGATTACAATCACTCTATGAGTATGAGGGATGAGCCAGAAATGGAAGATGATTTAAGGTCTGTACTT
This sequence comes from Microcystis novacekii Mn_MB_F_20050700_S1, assembly GCA_007096045.1. Lineage (GTDB taxonomy): Bacteria > Cyanobacteriota > Cyanobacteriia > Cyanobacteriales > Microcystaceae > Microcystis > Microcystis novacekii. The sequence goes on from SFAU01000073.1 coordinate 1,518, forward strand.
TGGTCTGCCTTAATTTTATTTTTTCTCAAATGTAGGTATTTCCCTTCAAATTCCATCTATGTTATTGCTCGCAAAGTCAACCTTTTATTGGTAATAACTTTTCTGGAAGGTTATCACCTTTTCTCGCAGGCAATCGCTGGTACAGAGTACCCTTGATCTTAATCAGCGAAAAAGTGTATGAGTTATTTTGGCGGCATTCCGCTCCAAATCAACACCCTCGTTGGGGTTGGGGAGTATGGGCAGGGTCGGAGTTGAGCAAGTGGGGAGAAAAAAGCTGGTAAAATAACTCTAGGCAACCCTAAAAACAATTCATGAAAGCGCAAACAACAAGTAAAGATAGCCTGATCCTACGGCAAGAAGTACTGGGATCCCGTCGCCCTAGTAACTATTTTTGGGCTGTAATCGTCTCTATTGGCGGTCTAGGGTTTCTCCTCGCCGGTCTTTCCAGTTATTTGAAGGTCAATCTACTTCTCGTTAGCGATACCAGTGCCTTACAATTTATTCCCCAAGGAGTCGCCCTCCTCTTTTATGGTACTGCGGGGAGCCTTTTAGCCCTCTATCTCTGGTTATCTCTCCTCTGGAATGTCGGAGGTGGTTACAACGAGTTCAATAAGGAAACCGGCAAAGTTAAAATCTTTCGTTGGGGCTACCCCGGCAAAAATCGCCGCATTGATCTCGATTGGCCCCTCGAAGATGTGCAAGCTGTACGGGCCGAAGTGCGCGAAGGACTCAACCCGAAACGGGAACTATTCCTGCGGATTAAACAGCGTCGCGATATCCCTTTAACTCGCGTCGGTGATCCTATCTCCCTCTCGGAATTGGAAAATCAAGGAGCGGAACTCGCTCGTTTTCTGGAAATTCCTCTCGAGGGATTGTAGGCCTGTTTTCGCTCTTTTTGGCTATAAAATGATGAAGATAAGAAAATCTTGCTGGTTGTCTGTAGTTTGTGTTTTTTTAATCACAACGACTACACTTTTCGGCTGTTCTTCCCCAGAAGCTAATTCCACCCCCGATAATTCTAGTATCTCCCAAACCTCTCAACCTGCCAGTTCGGGCAGTGTCAACATGGATAACTACAAACCCCGCTTAGATGGAACTGCCGTCGTCGAGATGATTATTAAAGGTAAACCGGTAACGATCGAAATTGATGGCAATGCAGCCCCAATTACTGCCGGTAACTTTGTGGATCTGGTGGGGAGAGGTTTTTATAATGGTTTAACTTTCCATCGCGTGGTTAAGGAACCGCAGCCTTTTGTCGCCCAAGGTGGTGATCCCCAGGGTCGCGGAACCGGTGGTTTTGTCGATCCGGAAACCAAGCAACCCCGTTATGTTCCCCTGGAAATTCTCCGCAAAGACGAAAAAGAGCCGATTTATGGGCAAGCAATCGGTCAACAGGCCACGGCGCGCACTCCCATCGTCGCTTTACCCCATAAACGCGGTGCGATTGCGATGGCCCGTTCTCAACAACCTAATTCCGCTTCTTCTCAGTTTTATTTTGCCCTGTCGGATATCAATTTCCTCGATGGTGATTATGCCGTTTTTGGTTATGTAACTAAGGGAATGGAAGTGATCGATACGATCAAACAAGGGGATAAAATTGACTCGGCTAAAGTTATTTCTGGTGCGGAAAACCTGAAAAAATAGCGATCGTTTAGGGTGGGTTCGCACGACGATAATTTAATATTCGCCCTAACCCACCAAATTATTGGCCATTTAATATTCTGATAACTGATAACTGATAGATGAATGTTGTGGTGACGGGAATTGGGTTGATCAGTTCTCTGGGAAATTTAAGTCAGAGTTGGCAAAGATTACTAGAGGGCAAAACCGGTATAACTAGGCAACAACCCTTTTCCGATTTACCCGCTTTACCCTTGGCTTTGATCGGTCACAAACCCGCATTTTTAGAGGATTTAACCAAAATTGCCCTAATTGCCGCCCTTGAAGACGCAAAATTAACGCCTCCCTTAAAGGATTGTGGTGTCACTATCGGTTCTAGTCGCAGTTGTCAGGGTTTATGGGAACGGATGGCAGCGACGGGAATAGTAGAAAACTGGTTAGATAGTTTGCCCGATCGCGCCTCGGTATTGACCGCTAGAATTATAGAAACCAGCGCCCCAGTCTTAGCACCGATGGCGGCCTGTGCCACGGCTATCTGGTCGATCGCCCAGGGTGTAGAATTAATTACTATGGGAGAATGCGATCGAGTTTTAGCCGGGGCGATCGAAACCCCGATCACTCCCTTAACTCTGGTGGGATTTGAACAGATGGGAGCTTTGGCGAAAACGGGCTGTTATCCTTTTGATAGAGCTAGAGAGGGTTTGGTTTTGGGCGAAGGTGGGGCAATTTTAGTCCTCGAATCGGAGGAACTGGCTCTCCGCAGAAATGCCCCCATCTACGGGCAAATTTCGGGCTATGGTTTTACCTGCGATGCCGATCATCTGAGCACCCCGGCGGTGGATAATCGTAGTGCTACCAAAGCCATAGAATTATGTCTGCACAGAAGTCAATTAAGAAAAGATGAAATTAATTACATTCACGCCCACGGCACTAGCACGCGTTTAAACGATGAACGGGAGGCAAATCTGATCGCCAGCATTTTTGGCTCGCAAGTGGCTGTAAGCTCGACAAAAGGGGGAACAGGACACACTTTAGGAGCTTCGGGGGCATTAGGCGTGGCTTTTTGTTTAATGTCCCTCAAAAATCAGCTAATTCCCCCCTGTGTCGGTGTGCGCGAGTCGCCTTTCCAATTAAATTTAACGAGATCGGCTGTTAATTTTTCCCCGCACAATTGTCTCTGTCTTAGTTTCGGGTTCGGAGGACAAAATGCAGCGATCGCAGTGGGGAGATGGGGGAGAGGGGAGTGCCAGAGATGGGAAAGTGGGGGGACGACTTCGCCGGGTAAAGCCATCTAAATTTTGTTAAGTTAGAGTTTGCTGCCGTTTACCCAGACTTTTTCAACACCACCCATTCGGTCGCTAGAAACCAGCCGATATGTTAAGTTTTGAAAACTTGACGGCAATTTACGCGACTTCTACCCTACCCTAGAAGAGGGCTATCAAACTGTCAGAAAATATACAGAAGTCGGTCAATAACGATAAGGAAAAGCCCCAACGCCGCCGTCCCGAGAAAAGAGGGAGGTTGGGAGTGCGGATTGAAAGAGCGGCCGACAGGGTGACGGGGTTGGAAGATTGGGGGAAAACGATTATGGCGACACCCATTCAGAGCTTAACTCAACTGGATTTTGCCTCCCGATCGCCGATAGGTGGACTGTTCCCATCGCTGATCGCCTGGGAAGACCACGTGTTTTATTTCCTGACGCTCGATCGCTTCTCCGACGGTCGGGAGAAGGGATACAAAGACAATCAAGGTAATCCGGTGCGGAGTGGGACAACCTCGCCGTACAGCCCCACCGATGCGGAAAATGCCGTAAAAACAGAGGCCGCTTTAGGAATTGATGATATTCCCGATAAGCTGGAATATCTGGTCAAGGGATATCGCAATCCCACTGACTACTTTAGCCTGTTCCGTAACTCGGAGTTAGTCAACAAAGACTCCCACATCTGGTTCCGCAATAAGGTAGTGACTTCCTTTGACGATCACGACCAAGTACGCAAAGGTAATCAGAAAGCTCGTTTCTGTGCCGATGCCCATGCCTCGAAAGTCGCGCTGAATGTTTTAGCCTTAAATGCTTTAACCCTGGGCATTCCCTGTATCTATTACGGCAGCGAACAATGTTTCGATGGCCGGGGAGGAAGCGATCGCTACATCCGGGAGTCGATGTTCGGCGGTGAATTTGGGGCGTTTCGGACGCGAGGGCTGCATTTCTTCAATGAAGACAATCGGGTTTACCAAGAACTCGCTAAAGTTCTAGAAATCCGCCGACAAAACATCGTCCTGCGTCGTGGTCGCCAATACCTGCGCCCGATTTCAGCACCCGATGATGGAGTCCGCTTCAGCTTGCCGGAGATGGTGGGGGGACAGATTCGTTCTCTAGTGCCTTGGTCGCGGATTTTCAACGGCCAGGAGGTGCTGCTGGCGATTAACACCGATTA
>SFAU01000074.1 GCA_007096045.1 Microcystis novacekii Mn_MB_F_20050700_S1
CATTTTACATACGGGGTACTTAGATAAAATTAGTATAGCACAATAAAAGTTAAGTTAACAAGCTATAGTTTAAAAAGCCGTCCTAAAAGGACGGGGCTTTAACCCAAAATTTCGGTAATTGTTGCCATTCTACAGCCAAACGTCTAGAATGGTCAATAATTTTTGTGAATGGTCGGGTCTTCTAACCGAAGGCATTGACGAAAAACACATTGTATCTGTCCTAGAGGCACTATGAAAAAGCTTAAGCAATACTGGACTGCTGAAGCACTGGAAAAAGACTTAGGCGATCCTCTCAATCCCGATAATCCTCTATCCTACAAGCGGGTGATCGAAATTGACGAGAGCGAAGAATTTCCCCACGAGGAAATTCGCTGGTTATACGACTGGAAACTCCAACACTACTACATTCCCACCGATTGCGGCGGTGAATTTACCTCTTTTGAGGAATTTGTCGCTTTTGTGCGGGTACTTTCCCGACGGGATCAAACTATCGGCATCGCTTTTACTACCCTATTCTGGTCATTTTTAAACTGGATGGCGGGAACCCCGGAACAGAAACAGAAGCTCGCCCGTTTTATCATGGATGACTATGGGGCGATGTGTCTGGGTTACTCGGAAAAGGAACACGGTAGCGATCTGATCAATGGTGATCTGACTGCGACGAAGGTGGAAGGAGGTTATATTCTCAATGGGGAGAAATGGCCGATTAACCGGGCGACTATCTCTGGAGTTTCCTTTATTTTGGCTAAAACCGATGCTAACGGCGGGCCGAAGTGTTTAACCCTATTTATGGTGGATAAACGGCAATTAGACCCCGAAAAATACTATAATTTGCCGAAAATCTACACCCATGGCGTGCGGGCCTCGGATATGAGTGGCATTGGTTTTAAGGATTGTTTCGTCCCCGATTCCATGCGTTTACGCGAGGAGGGAGACGGTTTAGAATTAGCTCTGAAAGGTTTCCAAATTACCCGAATGTTGTGCGCTGCTTTTTCCCACGGGGCAGCCGATACCGCTTTGAGAACTACCCTCAGTTTTGCCGTTAATCGGGTAATTTATCAGAAAACTGTGATGGATTTGCCCCAACCCCGGCGCACTCTCGTGGATGCTTTCCTTGACATCCTCATTTGTGATTGCGAGACGATTCCGGCCGCGAGAGGTTTTCATATTATCCCCGAACAGTTTAGCGTCTGGGCTTCGGTGGTAAAATACTTTGTTACTGTCCGTCTGGAGGAGATGGTTAATAGTGTTTATGTGGTGTTGGGATCGCGTTTTTATATGCGAGAAGAACACGAATTCGGCATCTTCCAGAAGCTACTGCGGGATAATTCGATTATCAGTATGTTTGACGGCAGTTCGATCGTCAATCTTCATGCTTTAATCCTACAATTGCGTCCTTTAACCAAATATCGGGCTAAACGCAACTCGCGCACTATGTCGGCGTTAAAAACCCGTTTAGAGGCGATTTTTAGCCTAGAAAAGTCAGTTCCTCCCTTTGAACCCAATAATTTAGAATTATTTGGCCGGGGAATGGATGATTCCCTACAGGGTTTAGAGATTGCCCTTGATATGCTGGAGGGATTGAAGGATTCTCAGGAGGTGGACCCAGAGGTATTAGAAAATCTATTGATGTTGGGTAATTTAGTTTTAGAGGAACTAAATGCTCACGATGAACAGATTAGTCAATCGAAATTCGAGTATGGTCACGACCAATCACCCGAATTATTCGAGATTGCCAAGAAATACTGTACTTTACACGCTGCTTCTGCTTGTTTACACACTTGGCTTTATAATCGTTCCATCTTGGGTGAATTTTTTGCCCGGGGGGAATGGTTGGTGTTGAGTTTACACCGATTACTGCGAACTCTCCGGCCGCTGCCTTACACTCTATCTGAGGTGTATGTAGAAAATGTTGCCCAAGAATTGCTGAAATTATATCGAGAAAATCAACATTTTTCGATCGTGCCTTTTCAATTAGCCCATTCACAAACTATCGAGGAAAAAACCCATGAACTCCAACTCCAATCTTAATAATCTCGTACAAAATTGGTTAGTTAAACAGTTAGCCGATCAGTTATCTTTGGATGCCAAAACGATTAATGTGACTGAACCTTTAACCCGTTATGGTTTAGATTCGATCGATGCGGTAACGATGGTAGGTGATCTAGAAGATTGGGTCGGTCAAGAGTTACCTTCTACCCTTTTCTGGGATCATTCTACTATTGAAAAAGCGTCTCTTTTCCTAGTAGAAAACTACGATCTTTCTAATCTTTCTGGTGAGGAAACCCCCGCAGAAGTTGCCCCCGTCGCTGAAAAAGCTGAACCGGCCGTTAGTGGTGGCAAAGGTTGGAGTTTATTCGGTCGTCGTTAATTATCAGTTATCAGTTATCAGTTATCAGTTATCAGTTATCAGTTACTCGCTTATCAGTTACGGCATTTCTCTTAAAAATGAAGTATAACCTATAATACTAAATCTGGTTATTAAAGACTGATTATTTATTCCCCTTTTTGCATGAGTGCATGAGCAGAAAACGGGTTTCTCGGAGAAACCCGTTTTCTGTGCGTTACTCAACGGATTTAGTATAAGATAACGGCTGTAAATTGAAATATACAAAAAAGGGCGATCAATTGAGCGCCCTTTTCTCCTACTAAATAACAAAAATTATCTCAAGATATACACCAGTAAAAACAGGATAATCCAGACCACATCGACGAAATGCCAGTATAATTCTGCCGCTTCCACACCAAAATGAGATTGACTAGAATAGTGGTCTTTTTGACGAGAACGCCAGAGGACAGATAGAATCAGCACTAAACCGAAAGTAACGTGGAGACCGTGGAATCCAGTTAAGGCATAAAAAGCGCTGGTGAAAACATTAGTTTTGAGACCAAATTCAGCGTGACTATATTCATATCCTTGACCACAAAGGAAGACAATTCCCATCAGGGCAGTAATACCGAACCAAAATTGTAAACCGGCGTTATTATTTTGTTTAATCGCCTTTTGTCCTATGTGCATAACAAAACTACTGGACACCAGAATAATTGTGTTAATTGTCGGTAGGGTTAATTCTAATTCGGGCGTGCCGGCGGGGGGCCAAACGGGTAACATGGTACGGTAGAACAAGAAAGCGGCAAATAATCCTAAAAAGATGGAACTTTCCGCCACTAGAAACAAAACCACACCGAATAAGCGATGATCCGGGTGGCCATGATGTCCGTGTTCCACCGTTTCCTGATGATAATTGACAGAGAGTTGAGAATCTTCGAGCGTTGAACCTTGCATGATTGAATGTCCTTAGTTTACACGGGATTAGGGGATGGGGGATGGGGGATGGGGGATAGGGGATGGGGGATAGGGGATGGGGGACAAGAAACACCCCACACCCTACCCCCACGAAAAACTTTTTCAGCAAACCCTAATTATTGGGATTCAGCGCCCACTTCAGCGAGGATATCTTGTACTGATTCCTCTGCTTCCGATTCTTCCATATCAATACCGTAATCGTAGGGGCCGGACCAAAGAATCGGCATTTCCTCGAAATTCTCGATCATTGGGGGAGAGGAGGTTTGCCATTCTAGGGTTAAAGCGCGCCAAGGATTACGACCGGCGGGTTGACCTTTAAAGGCACTCCAGACCATATTAATAGCGAAGGGAAGACTCGATATACCGAGAATATAAGCTCCTGCGGTACTAAGAACATTTAAATCCTGAAACTGCACATCATATAGGGCAATACGACGGTTCATACCCAATAATCCCAATTCGTGCATCGGCATGAAAGTTAAATTCAAACCGATAAAACTGAGAACAAAGTGGATACGACCGAGAGTCTCGTTATACATCCGTCCGGTCATTTTCGGGAACCAATGGTAAACGGCAGCAAACAGAGCCATTGCCGTACCACCAAATAGTACATAATGGAAGTGACCGACGACAAAATAGGTATCGTGGACGTGGATATCGAAGGGAACAGAAGCCAACATAATCCCAGTCAAACCACCGATGAGGAAGGAAGACAGGAAACCGATCCCAAATAATAAAGACGTATTGAGACTAAGTTTACCCCCCCAAAGAGTGGCACACCAACTAAAGATTTTAATGCCCGTGGGAACGGCGATTAACATAGTTGCCGCCATGAAAAACATCCGTAACCAACCGGGGGTGCCGCTGGTGAACATATGGTGGGCCCAAACGATTAAACCCAAGAAACAGATGGTGAGACTGGAATAGGCGATCGCTCGATAACCAAAAATCGGTTTACGGGCGTGAACTGGTAATATCTCTGATATCGTGCCGAAAAAGGGCAAAATCATGATATAAACAGCAGGATGGGAGTAAAACCAGAACATATGCTGATAAACCACCGGATCGCCGCCGCCGGCGGGATTAAAAAAGCTCGTGCCAGCGATTAAATCAAAGGACAAGAGAACAAGAGCAGAAGCGAGAACGGGGGTGGAAAGCAGTACCAGAGTCGAGGTGGCCAGCATTGCCCAACAAAATAGCGGCATACTGTACAAATCCATCTCAGGAATCCGCATTTTCAGGATCGTGGTGATGAAATTAATCGAGCCTAAAATCGAAGAAGTCCCGATCAATAAAAGGCTCAAAATCCACAATTCTTCCCCCCATTTGCCGCTAATTAAGCTCAAAGGTGGGTAGGAAGTCCAACCGGACTGGGGAGCGCCGACAAAGAAACTGGATAATAATAGCAGCCCGCCGGGGGGGTTAAGCCAGAAAGCCACGGCGTTAAGACGAGGAAAAGCCATATCTTCCGCCCCAATCATCAGGGGAATGAGATAATTGGCAAAACCTGCCCCAACCGGAACGATCCAAAGAAAGATCATGATCGTTCCGTGCATGGTCATGAATTGGTTATATAGTTCTGGGGAGACGAAATCGGGGTCAGGAGTGGCTAATTCGGTCCGCAGCACTTCCGCAAAAGCACCGCCAATAAAGAAGAAAAGAAAGGCAGTCACCAGATATTGAATACCGATGACTTTATGATCGGTGCAGAAAGTAAAGTAATCAGTCCACTTGCGGTGATGGATCACCTCGGGAACGGTTGCTGGGGTGGTTATTTCCGTTGATGCTGTCATAATGCCAAGATTTTAGATGACAAGAAAAATTACATTTGCTACTGATGGGCAACTTGGGCGAGAATTTCAGCGTTGATGCCCATTTCTTCGGTGTAGGGGGTCAAATATTGACTATCAGAGCGATCTTTAGCGGTCATCGCTACGGTTTGATCGCTGTCAACTTCGGCGATCGTGTTATCCTGCACCCATTGGTCGTAATCTGCTTGGGAGTGAACCACAAAGCTAGATTTCATGCCGCCGTGATAGGCCCCGCAAAGTTCCGCACAAATGATCGGATATTGACCAATTTGGTTGGATGTGAACGATAACACCGTTTCCTGTCCGGGGATAACGTCCTGTTTTAGACGCAATTGGGGAACCCAGAAAGCATGGATCACATCTCCTGCTTCCATATTCAGTTGCACGGGGCGATTGACGGGAGCGTGCAGTTCCCCAGAAACAATGCCAGTTTCGGGATAGGTGAAGATCCACGCATATTGAATACCTTTAACATTGACCACTAGGGGGGGAACTCCTTCGCCATCGTAGGAATTGCCGATACCTAGAGCTACTCTGCGATCGCCGCCCAGGGCCATCATCGTGCCGTGGTGATGACCGTGGTGGGCGATTTCTCCTTTGCCACCCTTGGAAATCAAGGGATCAAGACCGCCGATATTGTTATAAATCTCGAAGCTATAGACGGCAAGGATAAAGACGATTACCGTCGGGATGGCTGTCCAGAAGATTTCTAGGGGGACATTGCCCTCCACTGCCGGTCCGTCGGTTTGATCCCCCGGTTTGCGGCGAAAGCGAATCACTATATAAATGATCACGCCTTCAACTATTAAAAATAGTCCCGTAGAGATGGTCATCATCAGATTAAAGATATTATCTATTTCCTGAGCATCCTCGGAAGCGGCCACAGGCATTAAGCCATGATTTTGGCCATACCAGAGACTAATTAAGGTTAAGGCGATCCCGAGTACGAGCGTCAGGATACTGCTGGGAATTTTCACGGTCTTTTCAATATTTTCAAGAGTGCCTACTTATTCAAGGCTAAAACATGATTCCCCTATAGATGGAAAATTTAACCAGCATCTTCTGAGAATTTTATCTTTTCTTTGGGATCGTTTTTAGGGAAAGTATTGAAAATAACTAATTTTTATGTTTTATTCTGAGTTTATGTAAACAAATGTAACGGAAATGACCAGAAATCTAAAGAATATCTAAAAGGTTTTACTTGTCGTAAAAAAACTCATTCACAGTGATAACTAACTGGCAAACAAAGAACGTAGGTTGGGTTGAAGCATGAAACCCAACGCCCGCATGGGTTACGAAGTGCGCTAACCCATCCTACAAATAATTGTGCCTACCTACTTAACTAACTGGCAAACCAAGCCAGGCTCTTTGATGACAGACTCCTTGAGAACAGGCAAACCGATGACCGAATCTGTTTTTAACCCGACACCCCGAAGAGAAACCGGCAATATTCAGGTGTGGATGCGCCGCTTAGTCTGGAAAATTGCGATCGCTACTTTCGCCCTCATGGTAGTGGGCGCTGCCACCAGAGTTATGAACGCCGGTTTAGCTTGTCCCGATTGGCCCCTCTGTTACGGTCAATGGATTCCCAGTCAGCAGATGAATCTACAGGTATTTCTGGAGTGGTTTCACCGTCTCGATGCCTCTTTGATCGGGTTTAGTACGATCGCTCTCGTCGGTCTGTCTTGGTGGTATCGTCGCCATCTTCCTACTTGGCTGTTCCCTTCTGCGATCGCTGCCCTAGCTTTAATTCTCCTGCAAGGAGTCCTGGGAGGATTAACCGTGACCCAATTACTGCGATTTGACATCGTAACCGCCCATTTAGGCACAGCTTTGCTCTTTTTCTCCACCCTAATCGTCATTGCTATCGGTCTGACTCCCTACCGTGGCACCGGTACAGTCGGGAAACTAACTGGGATGGGAATGGTCGCCACCGCTCTAGTTTATCTGCAATGTCTCCTCGGCGGTCTCGTCGGTTCCCGTTGGGCAGCCCATCAGTGTTTAACGGTTTCCCAACTCTGCACGGTGATGAATAGCCACATTATCGGGGTTTTTCCCGCCACTATCTCGGTTTTAACCCTAGTTTTCTTCGCTTGGCGAGCTGCCGCTATCCATCCTCTCCTCAAAAAACTAGCTTTTAGCGCCGGGGGATTAGTCGCCCTACAGGTGTTTTTAGGCGTTGCCACCCTGAAACTACATCTCCAGGTGGAACCCTTAACCATTACCCACCACAGCATCGGTGCGCTATTGGTGGCAACCCTCGTCGCTTTTACCACTTTTGCCCTTCGCGATCGTTCTTTCGCGCCTATAAGCCATCTCTAAGGATTTAATCACGATGACTGGAACTCAAGCCCTTCGCCACCACGATAATTTTTTACAAGTCGCTAAAAGTTATTATCAACTGACTAAACCGCGAATTATTCCTCTACTGCTGATTACCACAGCCGCTTCTATGGAAATCGCCTCTAAAGGTCAGGTTTCCCCCCTCTTACTCTTTCTTACTCTCCTCGGTGGCACTCTCGCCGCCGCAGCAGCTCAAACCTTAAACTGCATCTATGATCGCGACATCGATCACACCATGCTTCGCACCCGCGCCCGTCCTATTCCCTCCGGTCGCGTGCAACCCCTCCACGCCCTCATTTTTGCCCTCGTTTTAGCTTCTCTTTCCCTAGCACTTTTTGTTTTTTTTGTCAATACTTTGAGCGGATTTTTAGCAATGACCGGTATCGCATTTTATATGCTGATTTATACCCATCTGCTCAAGCGTCATAGTGTCCAAAATATTGTTATCGGTGGCGCAGCTGGCTCGATTCCTCCCCTCGTCGGTTGGGCGGCAGTAACGGGCGATCTCGGTTGGATTCCTTGGATTTTATTCGCCATTATTTTCCTTTGGACTCCTCCCCATTTTTGGGCTTTAGCTTTAATGATCAAGGATGATTATGCGGAAGTGGATATCCCGATGATGCCCGTAGTTAAAGGAGAAGAAGCCACTAGCGAGCAGATTTGGCTCTATACTTTAATCGTCGTTCCTTTCACTTTCCTCCTGATTTATCCCTTGGCTGCCTGTGGTGTGGTTTATGGTGTAGCGGCTTTAATTTTAGGGTTTGTTTTCCTGAAAAAAGCTTGGCGATTAAAACAGAATCCTTTTGATCGAGACATGGCTCGATCGCTGTTTAAATATTCCATTCTTTACATGATGTTATTATGTACAGCTATGGTGATCGATAGTTTACCCATGACCTCTCGTCTCCTCGCTACAATTGCCAGTTTATTCCCCTGTAGTTAATCTCAGTTATCAGTTATCAGTTATCAGTTATCAGTTATCAGATGTGAGTTATCAGTTATCAGTTATCAGATGTGAGTTTTCAGTTCACTGAAAATACTTCCCACTCCCCATCTCCCCCCGCAACGCGCACGAAGTGGTCTCCCCATCTCCCCTGCTCCCCACTTCCCAATTTATAATTGATAATTCATCATTCCCCCCGACTACTGATTGCGACTGAGGGAGTTAATTCGCTCGATGAGTTGGGCCAAGATTTCTTGTAATTGTCGATCTTGATGTTGGGAAAGGTTGATTTTATCACAGCTATAAATAACGGTGGTGTGATCTTTGCCGCCAAATTCTTCGCCAATGCGCGGTAAGCTTAAATCCGTGTGTTGACGCATCAAATACATCCCAATCTGTCGAGCAAAACTAATTTCTCGTCGGCGGGAATTTCCCTTTAGATCAGCGATCGAGAGTTGAAATTTTTCCGCTACTACCGCCATAATAATATCGGGAGAAGTGGAAATTTTGGCCATTGGTGGATTTAAAACCGGCGCGATATTTTCTACCGTCATCGGCAATCCAGAGATAGAAATATAAGTAGTAGCCCTAATTAATGCTCCCTCTAATTCGCGAATATTAGAAGTATAATTAACGGCAATATATTCGATAACTTCTCTTGGGAGACGCAGATTTTCATACTCGGCCTTTTTTTGTAAAATTGCCATGCGAGTTTCGATATCTGGTGCTTGGATATCGGCGACTAATCCCATAGAAAAGCGAGAAATTAAACGATCCTGTAAACTGGGAATCTGTTTGGGCAAGCGATCGGAGGCTAAAACCACCTGTTTTCCCGCTTCGTGCAGGGTATTAAAGGTATGAAAAAATTCTTCTTGAGTGTATTCTTTTCCTTCAATAAATTGCAGATCATCCACTAATAATATGTCGGCATGACGATAATGATTACGAAAACTTTCCATACTATCTTGACGGATAGCGGTGATTAAATCATTCGTAAATTGTTCCGTCGATACATAAAAAACCTTGGATTGAGGATATAATTCCAGACGATAATGACCGATCGCTTGCATTAAATGGGTTTTACCTAATCCCACACCACCACAGAGAAAAAGCGGGTTAAATTCGCGTCCGGGTAATTCCGCCACCGCTAAAGCGGCTGCGTGGGCCATGCGATTAGTTGGACCGACAACAAAACGGGAAAAATTATATTTAGGGTTAAGTTGATTACCGGGAGATAATTCTAATTCTAAGCTAGTGTGAGGCTGGAAAATAGCGATCAAATCGCCCTGTTGTGCCGTTAGTTGAATCTCGACGGGATAACCGACGATATCCTCCACTACTTCGGCAATTGTTGACAGATAATTTTTCTGAAGATGGTTAAGAATAAAAGGATTGGCAGCCTGAATTACTAAGCGATCGTTTTGCCATTCTTTAACCGTCGCCGTTTGAAACCAAGTCTCAAAAGCGGGACGGGTTAATAGTAATTTTAGACGCTCTAGGAGATTATGCCAAAGTTGTTGGGCGCTGCTATCCACGGTTAATTTTGATTAACAAAGTTGCTCTAGTGCTGCTGCGGGGAAACCTTATCAGTTTAGCGAGATTTTGCCGCTCAAGATAAAATGATTTTCAGAGGGAAACAATTAATCTTTAGACAGATGACACAAGTTTTAACAATCACCCAATTAGGAAACCCAATTCTACAGCAAAAAGCACCGGAGATCGATAATTTTCTCGATTCTGACTGTCAAAATTTGATCGATTCCCTGATTACCACCGTGCAAGCTGCCCACGGGGTGGGAATCGCCGCGCCCCAAGTTGCCCAGTCTCTGGGTCTGTTTATCGTTTTCTCACCCCAATCCTCGTTGTCCCGACGCTCCGATGATGCCAGCCACTGCGCTGATACATTTGTAATAATTTAAGAGTCAGTATTTCTGCAAATGTGAGATGCACCCATTTTGGGATTTATTCAGCAAGCTCTAAATAAAAATAATCTCCTGTCTCCTGACGGCTGACAACTGATGTTTACTTTTCTTCTTGTCTTCTTGCTGCTAATTGATCTAAAATTTCGGCGTGAACTTGGCGAGTAATTGGATAAAAATAGGCAATAATTAAGCTAATGATCAGGAAAAATGCCGGTAAAGGGGCAATTGCTAGGCGAATTGCTATTAAAGCACTATCTGGCTGCAGGGGAATTGCTTCTCCTGGGATTCTCGGTTTAAAACCCGATGTTTCTAGAGCAATACCAACAAGAAATAACCCCAAAGCTAAACCAATTTTTTGCAAAAGTACCATGAAAGCATAAAAAATCCCTTCTCGACGTTTTCCTGTTTCTAATTCGTCTAATTCAATCACATCAGGAACCATTGACCAAGGAATTAAATAGGCCACAGATACGCCAAATCCCGCCAAAACCGCCAAAGCATACATTAAAGTTATTTGTCCGGGTTGGAGCAAAAATAAACCGATTTGGGCAATAATCCAGAATATCATCCCTAAAAAATAGACTATCTTTTTGTCTAATTTCTGACTAACTGCCTGCCAGAAAAATAACATCACTAAAGCTGTCCCCTGTACTGCCAAAGCGACTAAACCCGATTCTGCTTCCGATAGTCTCATGTAGCTGACAACGTAGTAAACCAAAATCGAGGCGGTTAATTGTACTCCTAACCAAGCACAAAGATAGATGCCAATAACGTATAAAAAGGGACGATTACCAAAAGCTATTTTTAATTGTTCTTTCAGGGGAATAGTTTCGGTATTATTAGCAGCTTCTCTCTGTTTAATTGCCGCACCATCCCTAAGATGATTTTCAGTTTTGCCATAGTAAAGGGTTAACCCAGAAACTATCCCTTGTATTCCTAATAAAATTGTGGAAATAGCGATAAAGTCTCTGGGATTTACCCCAATTTTTCCCAGTCCATAGACCAAGGCAAGCGCACCGATAACTATACAAGCAATTGCCAAAACTTTTTTCTGAGGGGGATTGAGAATCGCTTTTGCTCCTCGTTCTTGCAAAACTAAAGCGCACCAAATAACTGCTATAATCGACATTAAAGCACAAACTACACCTAACAATAAAAAAGCTTGATGGAGATCGTTGGCATAGGACGAAGAGACGAGAATATAGAGAATTAATGAGAGAATGCTGCCCCCGATGGAAAAGGCAAAACGAAAACTATTTAGGCGGGTTCTCTCATTATAATCATGAGTTAATTCAGGGGTGAGTGCCTGGTAGGGAAGATTGACTACTGTATAGGTTAAATTAAAGATAATGCCGATAAAAATATAATATAAAAATAACCATAGTTGGTTATTAGTCGGGATTAACCACAGTAAAAAATAGCTAATTCCAAAGGGAATCGACCCCAATAACATCCATGGTAAGCGACGACCCCAAATAGTACGAGTTCGATCGCTCCACAGGCCAATGATCGGATCGTTAATAGCATCGAAAATTCTCACCACCATCAGCACACTACCAGCTAATCCTGCCGATAATCCTGCCACATCAGTCAGGAAAAATAGCAGGTAAAATACCGAGATATTGGCAGTGATAGCCGGTCCAAAATCGCCCGCACCATAGGCGATTTTTGTGGTTAAATTGAGTCTTTCAGAAGTTAAATGATCCATAAAGGCAATTACAGAGATTAAAATAAGCTTAACCGTTCTCGGGGCATTTGTGACCTTTGCTAGGGCAGTTGAGGAACTTTAATTTTTTTTGTCTCTAGTAATTCCTGACAATATCTAGCCTTAAAAAGGGAAAATTCCTCGATGACACCGGGGACAAAGAAATGGCTTTATCTTTGGCATCGGGGAAAATTCTGACTATTTCCCCGTCCTTTAGTTCCTATCTATCGCCTTGGCTAGCATTATGAGCTAAACTGACTAATATCAGTTATTTTAGCTATCAGCATCCTAATTCTCCTGATTTTGGCAGTTACACTCAAGAAGATAGATTGACCAGATTGTGCTTTTTCGGACTGTTAGCGGTTAGGAGCTATTACTTGGGGGACGATCGAGATAGATCAAGAAAGTGCGATAGTACAGATAAGAGATTAGAGAAAATTTTTGCGCCAAACCTAAAACTTTTTGACACTGACGTTCTATGATGCCCCATATCTTCCTATTTTTAGAGATTTTTTCCCAAGAAGGCGGTATTCAATCATATATCAAGGATTTCCTGCAAGCTTATCTCACTTTGCCCGATTCCGAGGCGGCCGAGGTTTTTTTGCTGCGGGATGCCCCTGATTGTCCTAATCCTTTCAAAAATCAAGGTATTACCTTTCATTACCTGAAAAATAACTCAGCGACTCTCGGACGCATTCAATTAGCCCTTAAGTTTTTAGTTTCTCTCCTCCGGAAACGTCCCCAACGGGTTTTTTGTGGTCATATAAATTTAGCTCCTCTCACCCGTCTTTACTGTCAAGCTTTAGACATACCCTACACCGTCCTCACCTACGGCAAAGAAGTCTGGGAACCTTTACCAAATTCCCAAAAACAGGCCCTGCAAGCGGCCGCATCGATCTGGACAATTAGCCGTTACAGTCGCGATCTTATGTGTGAGGCTAACGCTATTGATCCCAAAAAAGTAGCAATTCTCCCCTGTGTGGTGAATGAGGAAAAGTTTAATTTAGGTGAAAAGTCTTTGACATTAATCAAAAAATATGATCTGGAAAATGCCAAAGTTTTATTAACAGTAGCCCGATTGTGGTCGGGGGATATCTATAAAGGGGTAGATGTAACCATTCGAGCGCTGCCGACAATTCTAAAGACTTATCCCGAAGTAAAATATCTAGTCATTGGACGAGGGGACGACCGTCCCAGGTTAGAAGCTTTAACCAAGCAGTTAGGAGTGGATAAACAGGTAATTTTCGCGGGTTTTGTCCCCACGGAGGAATTAGCCGACCATTATCGTTTGGCCGATGCTTACGTTATGCCTTCCCGGGAAGGATTCGGGATTGTTTACCTAGAAGCGATGGCCTGTGGTATTCCCGTAATTTCTGGAGATGAGGACGGTTCAGCAGAACCGCTGCAGGATGGTTTAGTGGGGTGGCGCGTTCCCTATCGAGATGCCGAAAAGGTGGCTAAAGCTTGTTTAGAAATTTTGCCAGGTCAGGATCAACGTTGTCACCCGCAATGGTTGCGTCAACAAACTGTAACTAAATTCGGCAAAAAGACTTTACGAGCAAAATTACTGCAGTTAATCTAAATCTCTATACTCTATGTTTTGCTCTAAGATTTAGTCAGCAATATTTTATTGGGAGTATCAAACAATGGAACCAATTTCTCTGATTGTCGCTGCGTTGGCTGCTGGTGCGGTTGCTGCAGCAAAACTAAGGGTTTCAACCTAGACGCAGTTTAGTGATAATTCTTTGACAATAAAGTTGAATTCCTTGCAGCTTGGCTAGGGAGAATTTTGGTTTAATGGGAAGGATCAGTAAAGACATAAAACTCATCCGCAGCAAGCGATAAACAAGGATAGTTAAAGTCGTATGTTTTTCGAGACTGAGAAGATAACTATAGATATTATGAGTTAGTCTTAGATAACCATAGCGGCGGGTGATAGAAGATGGTTCATGAATGATTTTAATCTGATTGGTAACAACAACTAAATAGCCTTGATTTGCGTATCTTCGGGAAAAATCAAAGTCTTCGTAGTAGAGAAAGTAATCGGGATCGAAATGGGGACAAGTGGAAAAATTAGAGCAATTAATTAATAAACTGCATCCCGTCACCCAGTCGGGAATAAGATAGGATTTATCTCCATAGTCTAAGGATTCCTCTACTACGTTAATTGTGCCGATTTTGGCATTGAATTTTCCCCAACCAAACCAGATTTTACCATCCGGTTCGTAAATTTCTGTACCAGCGATGGCAACTTCGGGATATTGCTGAAAAAATTTGCTTGCTTTCTCCAGAGAGTGCGGTAATAAGTAAGCGTCGGGATTAACTAACCAAACGATAGCTTCTCTGTCTTGTTGATAAATCCAATCAAGTCCCAGATTACATCCTTTCCCAAATCCTAAATTTTCCCCCGCTTCAATAATCTTGACCCTTTCAGCTGCTAGAGATTGGATATTTTTATCTTCAGTGGAATTGTTAACAATGATGAGAGTAGCAGATAAGTCATCGTTGAGGGAAGCGATTAAACGCTTAATTAATTCCCCGCAATTGTAGTTAACTGTTAATAGATAAATCATTACAGATAAAAGGTCGGAGTCACTGGCAATTAACAATTGTTAGAGAATAGAGAATAGCTTTTCCGTGAGGATTACTTCTTCTGAAGACGACAGAGATTAAAATTTTCGATTTTGGTGGGAAAGGGTTGACAACTTGGCAAGTCAATAACGAGATTTTCTTTAGCTAAATCCTCCACTATATCAGGGGATTTTTTATTAAAGTCCGTCTGGAGAATGTAGAGAGATTCTGGGGGAGTATTAGCAATAAATGTCTCGGCATTTTTTCGCATTAAAGTTCCCTCACTGACTCCAGTATTGCCTTTGAGTCTTACAAAACGAGTCGAAGCGGGAAAATAAGGAACGATAAAAGATGTTCCTTCATCTCCCCAGATAACAATCGTGGAATTTTCGTAGGGTTTTAATGCTTGACTATCGATACCAAAATAATTATCTGACCATCCCATTCTCCACCAATCCATCGGTTTAACCGTAGTGACAATTAAGGCAAATATTAGCAGATTTATGATTAATAATGGTTTCCTGCGAGGATAAAGATAGGCAATAATCAAAATAATTAAAGTGGGAGTGATTAATTCTAATGGCATCAGATAACGATAGATAGAAAATCCTACTAACCAAATAGAGTAAGCGGTCAGATAAAAAGGTAGTAAAAACCCTAAAACTGCACCATGAGTTAGGTCAGGTTCAGAAGACAGATTGCGCTTAGAAACAGCACGAAAAATAATTACTACTATTAGTAAAATTATCAATAAATAGGTGATGGCTAATCGGCTATCTTGGAAAGGAACCTCAGAGACAAGAGTTTGTCTCTGGATAAAATAAACAGGATAAAACAACCATTGCCAGATATCTTTAGGCAAATATTGTATCCCTTTAAAATTGTAGTCGGTTTCAATATAAGGAGATTGAAAGATTTTATTATAGAAGGGAAAAAGAGGATTAGCAAACTTTGTCCACATTAGGATTATCCAATAACCAGCAGTGAGACTAAAACCCAAGGCCATTGAGAGAATTGATATAATTAAATTGCGTAACTTTTCTGA
>SFAU01000075.1 GCA_007096045.1 Microcystis novacekii Mn_MB_F_20050700_S1
CAGATGGTAGAATTAAACCGATGCTCCGTTGCTAATATTCTGGTCGGATTTCATCCCCCGCAAAGGTGAGTATCTTGTCGAAAAATGTAGCGGGGGCATTCATCCGACATTTTAGGTAATTTTGAGCAAGCGATGATACTACAGCCTTTTCTTTCTTCCGCTCGGAGTCTTAATATTCCCCTGTTAGCCTCGGCAGGTGCAGCCGAAACTGCTGATAGTGCCTTAGTTTTAGCCTGCGTGCTGCTGAGTTTGACCGTTATTTATTTCGCCTGTAAACTGGGGGGAGAAATATGCGTCCGATTCAACTTGCCCCCCGTGTTAGGAGAATTAGTCGGTGGCGTGATTATCGGGGTTTCTGCCCTAAAATTACTGGTTTTTCCAGAAGGCGGGGCGGGATTCGAGGATTCTCTCCTAATTCACTTCCTAGAATCCACTTCACCCCTCACCCCGGAGGAATCTCCCGCCGTTTTTAGTGCTGCCAGTGAGGTGATTTCCGTCCTCTCGGAATTGGGGGTCATTATCCTCCTGTTCGAGATCGGTTTAGAATCAGACTTGCCGGAATTAATTCGCGTCGGTCCCCAGGCAGCTGTCGTCGCAGTGGTGGGGGTTGCGGTTCCCTTTTTGGTGGGTACTTTGGGTTTAATCTATATTTTCCATCTGGCCACCATTCCCGCTATTTTTGCCGGGGCAGCTTTAACCGCTACCAGTATCGGCATTACCGCCAAGGTTTTAGCAGAAATAGGGAAGTTATCGGCGAAAGAAGGTCAAATTATCATCGGGGCCGCGGTTCTCGATGATATTCTCGGTATTATCGTCCTCGCTGTCGTTGCTTCTTTGGTGAAGACTGGAGAAGTGCAAATTAGCAAAGTAATTTATCTAGTTATTAGTTCTAGCGCTTTTGTGATCGGGGCGATCCTGATCGGTCGTTTTTTAAGCCCCTTTTACGTTCAATTAGTTAATAGAATGAAAACTAGGGGACAATTGCTCTTAGTTTCCCTAATTTTCGCCTTTATTCTTGCTTATATTGCCCAAGTTATCCAATTAGAAGCGATTCTCGGTTCCTTTGCCGCGGGCCTGGTCCTAGGGGAAACGGAAAAGCGATCGGAATTGGCAGAACAAGTGTTCCCGATCGCCGATTTATTCGTACCGATATTTTTCGTCTGTGTGGGAGCAAAAACCGATTTAAGTGTCCTTAATCCCGCTATTCCCACTAATCGAGAGGGATTAGTCTTAGCGGCTTTCTTAATTGTCGTCGCTATTTTAGGTAAAGTGGTGACGGGGTTAGCCGTTTTCGGTCAAGAAAAACTCAATCGCTTGGCGATCGGAGTTGGCATGATTCCCCGGGGTGAAGTGGGTTTAGTCTTTGCCGGAGTCGGGGCTGCTAGTGGTGCTTTATCCCCCGCTACCGATGCGGCCATTATTATGATGGTGATCTTGACTACCTTTATCGCTCCGCCCCTGTTAAGGTTAGTATTTAAAGAACCTACCGCCAGCCCTCAATCAGTGAGCAGTGAGCAGTGAGCAGTTACCAGTGGCAGTGTATAAGTTACCAGTATTTAAGTGGCACTAACAGTGCCGTCTTTTCATTGATAACAAGGGCCGAATCTAAATCCTAATTTGTTAGGCTAAAAGCTTTGATGTACTTAGTTTCTAACCTTATTTTTAGGTAGGAGAATTGCCAGATTCTTTTTTGGAGCCTCTTGCCTCTTACCTTCAGAAGCTGATAACTGATGACTGATGACTGATAACTGATGACTGATCAGAAACATAGCAGACCATGCCAACGTCCCATAAGCTTGTTTTTATTGATAGTCATTCTCAGAGCATTAACGGAGCTATGGATGGCCAAAAATCGACAAAATTGTCCATTTTTACCGAAAAAAGGTAATTGATAACTGAGCAACGGGAGCAGCGAGCGTGAGATTTCATTGGTTATTCCTAAGCGCATTAACTTGGTTGCTGGTGGCAGCCCCTGCTTGGGCGGGCAAGCTCGTCTTTTGGCGATTCGACACCAATGAGAATCGTCTGGTGTTCACCACCGACAATCGAGTGCAACCGCGAGCGCAAATGATCACTAACCCCACCAGGATCGTGATCGATCTGCCCGGGATCAAGTTAGGGCAACCCAATATTAACCGGCCCATTGGCAATATCGTCAGAAGTGTCCGTATCGGTCAATTTGATGCGGAAACTACCCGTTTAGTGATTGAATTGGCCCCCGGCTACACCTTTGATCCTCAACAGGTAAAAATTCGCGGAATTTCGCCCACCCAATGGACAGTGGAACTGCCAGAACCCCAACCGATTAGGGAGGAAACGCAACCTCCCGTCACCCCTGACCCCAATCCCACCCCGAACCAAGGTTCCACCCGTCCCACTCCCCCACCTCCAGTTAGCCAGACGGACAACAACGATGATTTTCAGGTCACTCGCAATGGTCTTTTTGTCCGTTTAGAGCAAAATGGTGATGAGCGATCGATCCGCAGTCAACGCAGCCGGGACGGCAAAAAAATCGAATTTGAATTACCCGGGGCCACTTTACCCAGCAGTCTCACTGGTCAAACTATCCCCGTCAATCGCTATGGTGTCGGCGATATTCAATTCAGTCAGTCTGCCAATCAACGGGCTAAGATTTCTCTAAACGTTAATAAAGATAGTCCCGATTGGCAAGCTCTCTATAGTCGTTTTGGTGGCTTGGTTTTACTGCCTAGGGGTGGTCTGGGTGCCGTGGATAATATCTCCTCTCCCTCCCCCACTAACGCCACTAATCCCAATCCTCGCCCCAACAATCCCCCCCCAAAAACTGCTAATAATCCCCCTTCTAGCAATAATCGTTTGGCCACGATCTCCTCGATCGATCTGACGGGCAATAACGATCGCCTGTTAATTCGCGCGGATTTACCCCTGAAAGCTAACGGCATTATTAACCGGGATGGTGTCTATGAACTACGCATCGAAAATGCTAAGTTAGCCGAGTCTTTTCGTGGTCCGCGCTTCGGTCGCAATAGTCCTATCTATCAATTGCGGGTACGTCAGGAAAGTGCCAATAGGGTGCTGATTTTGGTACAGACCGCGGCAGGATTTCAATTAGGTCAACTCAATCAATCGGACGGTCAAACCCTAGCCCTAGAATTGCTTTCCTCTCGCAATTCTAGCCCCGTTTCCCAGGTTCCTGACTTCACCACTATCCCTGTTCCCTTACCCCCAAATACGGGACAATTTAACCCACCGCCGCGCCCCTCTGACCCCACCCCTAATCCCCCCCGACAAGGCAATAGCCGCTTTCTTGTGGTCATCGATCCGGGCCACGGTGGTCAAGATCCGGGGGCGATCGGAATTGGTGGCCTTCAGGAAAAAGATGTGATTCTGCCCATTTCCCTAGAAGTTACCCGCATTCTGCAACAACAGGGCATCGATGTGCGTCTAACCAGAGATAGCGACTTTTTTGTCACCCTGCAAGGTCGCACGGAGCTGGCTAACCGGATCGATGCCGACCTGTTTGTCAGTATCCACGCTAACTCTATGGGGAAAGGACGAGCAGATGTCAACGGATTGGAAGTCTATTACTTCGGCGATCGCCGTTTAGCGGACACTATCCATCGCAATATTGTCCGTAGTGTCGATCTGCCCGATCGGGGGGTGCGTCGAGCCCGTTTCTATGTGCTGAGAACCTCGAAAATGCCCTCTACCCTCGTGGAAGTGGGTTTCGTTACCGGCGCTGAGGATGCTTCTAAATTAGCCAATGTCAACTTTCAACGACAAATGGCAGCAGCGATCGCAAGGGGGATTATTGAATATATTCAGCGAAATCTCCGTTAATGATTAAATGATTGGAGCATTAGTTTACCAATCAAAAAATCCGTGTTTTAATATCATCAAATAAAGCTACTTTAGATCAGCGTTTTCCTCGATATCTATGAGAGAATCACAATTTAGTCCGATTGGTGTGTTTGATAGTGGTGTGGGTGGACTGACCGTTTTAAGGGAGTTGTATCGACAACTGCCCCAAGAATCGATTCTCTATTTCGCTGATACCGCTAGACTTCCCTACGGAACTCGTTCTAAAGGGGAAATTATCGAATTTGTCCGGGAAATTCTCACTTGGATGGGCGAGCGCCAGGTGAAAATGGTGATTATGGCCTGTAATACCAGTTCCGCCTTGGCTTTAGAAGAAGTACGGGCCGAATTTAAAGATTTACCAATTTTGGGGGTAATTTTACCCGGGGCCAAAACTGCCGTGCAAAAAGGAAAGCGCATTGGGGTGATTTCTACCCCGGCTACGGCTAAAAGTAATGCCTATAAACAAGCGATTCAAGAAATCGATCCTACTGCCCAAGTTTGGCAAATTCCCTGTCCTGAATTTGTCCCTTTGATCGAGGCTAACCGCATTTTTGACCCCTACACCAGGCAGGTGGCTAGGAAATATCTTCAGCCTTTACTGGCAGAAAATATTGATACTCTGGTCTATGGTTGTACCCATTATCGCCATCTTTCCCCAGTTTTACGTCGTCTTTTACCCAGTTCCGTGCGCTTGGTAGATCCCGCCGCTGCCGTTGTTCGATCGGCGGAAAAAGAGCTAGAATTATTAGGTCTAAAAAATCCTGAAACACCCCTACCTACTAACTTCGCAGTTAGCGGTGATCCTAACACTTTTGCTCGTTTATCTCGTCAATGGCTCGGTTTTTCTCCTAGGGTAGAAAAGGTTTATTTGCCTGTCCCCGTTTTATAGCCGTCAGACTTTTTCAGTGAGCAGTTAACAGTGTGCAGTAATCAGTGAAAAGACAGTAGGAAACTGCTATTTACAGCCTTTCTCGTCAAGGTGAAGCACAGACACTAATACTTGCTATAGCGTTTTTCAGTCTGCTGAGGTACAAAAGTTATGGGTTTTAGGCAAAAGGCAAGAGGCAAAAGGAAAGAAAAATAGGTGTACCTCACTAGCTTAGGAAACGCTATAATCAACTATTCCAGCTGCAAGAACGAACCTCATCTTAAAACTCAAATCTGATCCACTGATAACTGATAACTGATAACTGATAACTGATTAGGAGTTGATTTTAGCTTTTTTGGCGATCGCTAGTAAGAGGTAGATCACCAGTAAATACACCATTGGTAACACTAAGGTCATGGTAGGCATTGTTTAATTAGGGAGGAGAGAAGATAGTTAAAATTAGGTAGGCTCGATCTTTCCCCATTGATCATTGAATGACTAGCGACGGGAAAACTAGCTAAATCTGCCAACAGATCGAGCTTATCCGTCAGTCACTCTGCCAAAGGACTGCGATCGAGTTGGACAGGTAATCGTCTTCAACTCCATTCTTCCCACTAGAAACCGACGAGAAAAAATTCCTCATCTTAACAATTTCTAGGTGAGAACTGGGAGTTAATTTCTTGCAACTGCCACTATCAACTTAACATAAGTTGTCAAGGACTGGGAAAAAAATTTTTAAGCTCGATCGAAAGGAGAATAATCAAGATTTGGCCAAGAAGATTGTCGTCGTAATCATAGGAAATCCTGTTTAAAAGGTAATAAGATAGTGGGAAGTGGGTTTTTAAAGTTAGATTGGGGGTTAATCGTACTATTAAAAACGGCTCTGGTATCAAAAAGTCTCAGGGAATTATCCTACTAAAATATTCCTAAAACCAGAAATATTACGCCAGTCAACATCGGGAATATTTGCCTTTAATTCCTCCGAAAGCCGTTGAGTTGATTCTACCGAAGATTGAATTAGCAAAAAACTCCTGTTTTCCTCCTTGGGAATACTCCTTAATTTTATCAATACAGTCTAAAATGTATTCAAGATAAACTTGAACTTCATTGATAACTTAATTGCCTCCTTTAAGATTCGCTGTTTAATTAGGGCTTGCTGAAAAAGCCTGAAATGCCGATAGGAAAAAGGTTTCGACTCAATAAAGTCGAGAAAAAAGGCCCAAAAAAAGGTAAAATACCCTAAAAGCCAGGCACTTTTTTTATTCA
>SFAU01000076.1 GCA_007096045.1 Microcystis novacekii Mn_MB_F_20050700_S1
GTGGGGATCATGATGACACCGAACCAACCGATGTATAGACGGTTGTTGGTGCTGGTGATCCACTGACAGAACTGCTCCCACAGGGAAGCGCTCTCGCGCTGTTGTAGAGTGGTGGTCATGGTTGGATAATTTCTGTATGTATTTGGTTGTCAAGGTTCGTTGTTTGACATGAGTTAATACTATCGACTTTTTATAGTTATGTAAAGGGGTTTTAAGGAATGTTTTTTTATCAATGTCATAACTTTTACTTATATAATTAAGGTTCAGGTAAACTAGAAGCAGACAAATTCTGCAAAAATAAGCAATGATACCCGAAATTACCGCAAAACTATTGGAAGCGAAGAAGGAAAAAGGCCTGAGTTTCGCTGACCTAGAAGCGATTCTAGGACGAGATGAGGTGTGGATTGCCGCTGTTTTTTACCGGCAAGCGAGTGCCTCCCCAGAGGAAGCAACGAAAATTGTGGCAGCTTTGGGACTGGGAACCGAAATCGTCCCATCCTTAACCGAGTATCCTGTCAAGGGATTGGATCCGGTTGTCCCCACCGACCCCCTGATTTATCGTTTCTACGAGATCATGCAGGTGTATGGAATGCCCCTAAAATCGGTGATTCATGAAAAATTCGGCGATGGTATTATGAGTGCGATCGATTTTACCCTCGACGTGGATAAGGAGGAAGACCCTAAAGGCGATCGCGTTAAAATTACCATGTCGGGTAAGTTTTTACCCTATAAGAAGTGGTGAGTCCGGCCAAAGTCAACGGTAAGGAATATAAATTCCTTGCCGCTCTTGCTATTTTTCTTAACCAAACTTAACAATTGACGGCAAAATTTTGCTTGCTTTTTTTTTGCAGATTTTGAGAGAATTTAAAATAGATTCCAGCGCTCAATCACCCGGGAGATACAATGACGATTCAACCTCAAGAAATTTTAGAAAAGCTTCAGTGGAGATACGCTGTCAAAAAATTTGACCCGTCTAAAAAAATTTCTGAAGCAGATTGGTTTGTCTTAGAAGAAAGCTTGAGACTGGCTCCTTCTTCATATGGTTTACAACCCTGGAAATTTATTGTCGTTCAAGATCCAAAAATTCGTGCGGCGCTTACTCCGGTCAGTTGGAATCAAACTCAAGTAGAGGATTGCTCCCACTATGTGGTACTTGCTACTCTTACCAAAATTGAAGTAGCATATGTCGAGAAATTCGTGGCAAAAATAGGTCAAGTTCGAGAATTAGATGTCGCTTCTCTGGAGAATTATAAGAATCTGATGGTGTCAGATTTAGTTAATGGGCCACGCTCAGCAATTGTTCAATGGTGGTCTCAGCGACAGAGTTATATTGCGATGGGAATGCTGATGGAAACCGCCGCCTTGCTCGATATTGATGCTTGTCCACTAGAAGGAATCGAGCCAGCCGCTTATGATCGTATTCTGCAATTAGAAGGTAGCGGCTATGCAGCAGTAGCAGCAGTGGCTCTCGGCTATCGCTCCTTAGAAGACAAATATCAACTGTTGAAGAAAGTTCGCTTTGATCGCGATGATGTTATTGTCTGGCATTAGTACAATAAGACTATATCAGTTGAGGGATTGTTTATGAATCGAGGAAAACTGGTTGCGATCATTACTGGAGCGATTTCGATTGCGATTGCGATCGCTTATTTAATTCTAGTGCAATTACTAGATTTTCGTGGAGAAATGATACCCGCTCCTCCACTCTTTTTGGGATTTTAGATTTTGGATTTTGGATTTTGGATTGCGAGTTTCCCTTGTTTTAAGGCTCTGCCTTGGAACACAATATCTAAGGCTCTGCCTTAAAATAGTATTCAGGTAGAACCTGAAGAGAGCGTTCCCAGGTAGAACCTGGGAACGAGATCTTCCTCAAACTGATAACTGATAACTGATTAACCTAAATCTCGGTCTTTAGTGACAGTAATTTCCTTAGATAAATGTCGATACCAAGTAAAATAGAGACCGATAGAAAGCAAAAGAAAAACCAAAGCCAAAATCTTCAAACTTTGCCACTGCTTGATAATTAAAACAATCCCCATCATAAACAGGACTAATTGCCAAGGAACGGTGAGAAAAGCGGCGAGAATATCCCGTTGATTTTCCGCTTTAATTTTTGCCTGTAGATTAGGTTTAACACTTTGACGGACTTCTCCCCAAAAACCAAAAGGTCGGGTAACATTATAGAAATTTTCCATGACCAAACTATCGGTAGGAGGAGTTAACAAAGTAGCGATAATACAGCCAGCTAAAGCGAACAAACTCGGCACAAGAAAGAGAATAAGTTCCTGATATTGACTGTGACGGAAGAAAGGTAAAATTATCGCTTGTGAGGCAATAGCCGCAATCATTCCCGCTAAAGTTCCCACGGCAAAACCATAACCATTAAAGCGCCACCAATACCAACGTAATAGGAGAGGAACTGCTAATCCCACCCCTAATCCCGTGGTTAACCAACCCCAAATATCATTGACATTTTGGATATTAAAACTCAAAGCTAAACCAATTACTACCACAAAAATCGAGGCTAAACGACCTTGAAAAACTAACTCCTGTTCTCCCGCATTCGGTTTTAAAAAAGCTTGATAGATATCTTTTACCCAATAGGCAGCACTAGCGTTAATAACCGCATTAAAAGTGGACATGGCTGCTGCCAAAAAAGCAGCAATTAATAACCCTTTCATCCCCACAGGAATGTATTGAGTAATCACCGTGGCCAGAATTCTTTCTGGATCTGTAATCGTGCCTTCGGTTAAACCGTAGTGAATACCTAAAACCGCAAAAGCTGTGACTAGGGGCCAACGGAAAGAAAGCAGAATAATCCAGAATAAAGATAATAAACCGGCATCTCGATCGCTTTTGGCCGCTAGATATCGTTGTAACATATAACCACCGCTGCCGCTGCAACCTTCGATGATGGTTTTAACTAAATAAAAGAAAATCACCCCACCAAACAAATTAAAGATGGCATAATCTCCGGGTAAATCCAAAGTCAGGGAGGGGAAAATACTAGACCAGTCGCTTAAATTCCAAGTTTTTGGCTCTGCTGCCCCCGGAATTGCTACCGTGAAACTATCGGGAAGATTAACGGTAAAAAAGGCCACTGCCGATACATAAATTACCGCCACAAAAATCAGAAATCCTTGAAATAAATCGGTAATTACCCCACCATAAAAACCACTGGCTACCGTATAAATCAAGGTTAAAAGAATTAATATCACCGAAGCAAGACGATCATCCATACCCAAAAACTGCCCTAAAAATTTCCCCCCCGCAACGGAGAAATAACTCATCGAACCGATAGAGAATAAGAGAGTGGCGACGGCGCTAATAATACGGGCAAAATTCCCCTGTTTTCCCGGTCCAAAGCGAAATTTCATCCATTCCGCCATGGTCATAACTTGGGCCCGGCGATTCCATTTGCCCATAAAAGCCATAAGAAAGGCCATAATTAGGACAACACCGCCGCGAATTTCGATAAATAGTCCTTTGGGGCCGACAGCGTAAATTAGAGCAGAAATGACCATAGTTCCCGCTAAATCGGTGTTAGCGGCCATTCCCGACACCCCTAACATCCACCAAGGCAAATTGCGATTACCTAAAAAGTAGGATTCTAGACCTTGAGAAGCTTTTTTCTCGGCTATAATCCCGATTATTAGGGTTCCTGCCAGATAAAGCAGGATAATTACATAATCAATTAACTGCATAGTTCGGATCAATTTAACTTTCGATCGTTATAGCATCAATTGACTACGATTTCTGGCTAACGGTTTCTTTTTCTAAGATTTGCACCCGTTGCTCCAGCTTTTTTAAATCTTCCTTTAATTCAATTACTAAAGTAGCTAAACGCTGGAACAGTGGGTCAGTTTCCCCGACTACTTCCCCATTTACTATACCCGTTCCCGATCGCCGTTGGGGAATGGGAGCGGCATTTTCCCCGCGGATGGTGATTCCTCGGACCTGACTTTCAAGGCGCTCGACTCGATTGCGGAGACTAATTAACTCCGATCTTACCGCCGTATCCGATTGTGCCTTGCTGACATTAACAAAACTCAGTATTAGCAAAAGGGAGATAATCAGCGTTAAAAAGCCAGAAAAAGAGATTTTAGCTAATTTCATCGATTTTACCCCCTATCTATCCTACCCGACTTAATGTTAAGAAACGTGGCTAAATCTAAAGCTTGATTGCAATTCCGCCCCCGGGTGATTAGTTGCTCAAAAGAGGATGATAAGGTAAAAAACACGATTTTGTCGAAATTTGGCCTTATCTCTATGTATAAAAACTCAGATAAAGATTTTCTCGGAGCGGCAATCACAGCCGGTTTAGGTGCAGGAATCGTCACTTCTTTTGCCGTCAATCAAGGACAAGACATCGGTACAGCTTTAGGAATTACCGCTTTAGCGGCTCTTTGTGGTGTCGTCTGCCGTCATTTTGACCTAATGTGATGCAATCTTCCTCACACAGCCAATTCTGCCGAAAAATCCCGTTTTTTCTCGTATTGATAGGGACCGAGCAGAGCGCCCCAAATTCCCTTACCAGTGCCGGGATCTAGACCTTTATCGTAGGTTTTTAGGCTATGACTCGTCACCTCGAAACCTAAAGCCACCTGATAGGTTGTACCCTCATAGGTGAATTGACAGCGCTGTTCCGGTTGCGGTTGGGCGATAAACTGGTATTGATGATCAGCGAGAGTATGGACTTGAACCGCTAAAGTGCAAGTAGGCAGGAAAGTTAGGTCTTCTAAGCTAATTTTTCGCAAAATATCGGGATTTTTGCCCGCACCTTGCACGGATTTTAGGTCATTAAACATATAGTGCCTAACCTCTAACCCTCCCGATTCCGAGCGCGTTAATCGCCACAGTCGCGGTCGGTAGGGTTGGTCTAAATTGATGATACTGGCCTGTTCGGCAAAAAGAGCGATGCTGTCTTCTCGAAATAAAGGCAGCGGACGCAACCATAAACGCAGGTGAACGTACCACACCGGTTCTGCTTGCGCTTGCCGTTGATTTTCAAATTCACCCGCGAGATACCGACCAAAAGTGATTAATTCAGGGGTCATAGCTCAAAAAATTCTCCTTATTGCGGCAAAATTAATCCTAACACCCAGAGAACTCACTTTTTTGACAAAAATGACCTTCAGGCTATTGGAACCCGCTTAAACCCCGCTATTCCCCCTTTAGTGTACCAATATTCCCAGCGACCGCCAGCAGCACTAGACCAATCCTTGAGGTCAAATTTACCGCTGCCGGAGGGAGTTCCCGCGATGCGATAGACTTTCACCGCTTGACCGTTATTATTCCAGATTAAAGGCCGATCCGGCTCCATCTGTTCGGGTAGAGTCCCGTTAGTTTGCAGAAAATAGGCATCTTGTCCCTTATCGGTGCCGTTGCCATAGACTTTGGCGATGCCATGCTCATCGATCGCCAGAAAAGCACCTTCTTCTAAACCGATAGCGTAGGCAGGTAGTTGATTGTGATTATCGTGTACATTGCGGGCTAAAAAACCAAAAAGGCGACCATATCTTGTTTCGGGATGATCTTGATTGAGTCGATCCAAATGGGTATCTGTCACGACTTTTTTGAGAAAAGGAACCCGAATAAAATCACTACGATAGAAGTCTTTGGTGTTGAAGTGAAAGGGATTATTTAATATTTCCGAACTCAGTACCCCTTCGTGAGCAGGCGCATAGTAAAAATCCCCCAGAATAGCCATTCCTGCGCTGGTTCCCGCCACGGGAACTTTTTTGTCGTTGATCAGATAATTGATCGCTGTTTCCACCTTTGTGCTTTCCCACAAATCCTCGTACTGATTTTGATCACCACCAGCAAAAAAAAGGATATCGGCATTACGAATATATTCGATAACATCAGGATTATTCGCCCCTTCACGACTATCAATTGATAGTTCCGCCGCCGAGCCGATCAGGGAGGGATAATTGTCGCAAATCCAATCGGCTTGACCACCAAGATCGCCAAAGCGCAACACTAAGTAATTGCCGCCTTTAGCTCGATTTAATAACCATTTTGTCGCCTGATCTTCTCCTAATTTACCTCCTTCCGCTCCCCCGATTAATAAAATACCCGATTGATGTTTTATCGACTGAAAATTGGCTTTTCCACAACGACAAGAATAATGGAAATCTCGATCATGATTGTTTGGCATAGTCTTATAACCTCTCCCCTTAGCTTACTCCTTCTATCCTAGCTTTAACCAGGACAAAATCAGAGTTTTCTACCATAAAAGTTAACAACAAAGCCTCTCTATGGCTGAAATCGGTAGCGGCAAAACTCCCTAGTTTACATTTTGTTAAAAATCGTCCTATAATAATTCAAGGCTAGAAACTGGCAATTATTACTGTTAAAGTTGGGAATCGGCGGGCGATATGTTAAATAGACGTTCTTTTTTGCAAGGATTAGGTACAATCGCCTTAGCGGGGGGGTTAAGTGGCTGCGCTTCCAGAAGCGGCGAGCCGAGCATTTTTCTCCTGTCTGGTTCGATTCCGCCGCGATTACTAACAGATTTTCGGAAAACTATTGCCGAAAAAAAAGTCAATTTTCAGTCGGAAAGGCAGCTGAAAGAGCTATTAGAATTGTTGGAAAAATGGTTAAAAAATCAGGGGCAACCAACCTCACAATTTTCGATTCCTATCCCTTTTACGGAACAAAACCCAGCCATGGGTAATTTAGTCACCCTAGGAGATGCTTGGCTAGGAAAAGCGATTAGCAACGGTTTAATTCAACCCCTAGATACTTCTCAACTCTCTAATTGGTCAAAACTGCCCCCCCGTTGGCAAGAAAACATGACTCGCAATGTCCAAGGACAACCCCAAACAGAGGGGAAAGTCTGGGCTGCGCCCTACCGTTGGGGAATGACAGTAATTGCCTACAATGAGGAAAAATTCGCTCAATTTGACTGGCGGCCACAGGATTGGTCCGATCTATGGCGACCGGAATTAACCGGTAAAATTGCCCTAATTGATAATCGTCGGGAAGTCATCGGTTTAACCCTAAAAAAATTGGGTTATTCTTATAATTCCAGTGATTTAAAACAAGTAATGGGACTAAAAGACCAGCTATTCGCCTTACAAAAACAGGTAAGATTTTATAGTTCTCAATATTATTTACAACCCCTAATACTCGGTGATGTCTGGCTGTCTGTGGGTTGGTCTAATGATATTTTACCAGTGAGCGATCGCTATAATAAAATTAAAGTTGTTGTCCCCAAATCTGGCACTTCTCTCTGGTCAGATGTCTGGGTAAAACCAGTTTTAACTACTCCTAATTCTCTTGTCCAGCAATGGATTGATTTTTGTTGGCAACCAGAATCCGCCACTAAAATTTCTTTATTTACCTCCGGATTATCACCCCTAATTCTCACTCAAAATCCCGACCAAATTCCCCCAGATATTAAAAATAATCCTTTACTTGTCAATCCAGAAGCAATCAAAAACAGCGATTTTTTAAACCCTTTATCCCCAGCAACCGAGCAAGAATACCAGCAATTATGGCAAGCAATGCGAAAGTTAGTATAGTCAGGAGATACTAGACAAAATTCTGCGAGAATATTGAGGTGAAAATTACATTTACCTAACTGATTCTAGCTGATAAGTAGGGAGGCACAATTATTTGTAGGATGGGTTAGCGCACTTCGTAACCCATGCGGGCGTTGGGTTTCATACTTCAACCCAACCTACGTTCATCTTATATTTAATTCCACCCACCTACTTAACTGATAACTGATAACTGATAACTGATAACTGATAACTGATAACTGATAACTGATAACTGATAACTGATAACTGATAACTGATAACTGATTAAGCGGTTTGACTTTGGGTTTCTTGAGCGAGAAAATTAAGGATAGAAGCTTTCTCAATTAACCCCAAAACCCTGCCATTTTCTTCTACCACTGTCACTTGAGCTAAATTTTCTCCTTCCAAAATTTTCACCACATCTAGGAGGGAAGTATTAGACAAAACCAGTTTGAGACTTTCGCTAGTTTGTAATAACCGGCCGATATTTACCTCTGTCCATTGGGAAGTGGGAATCGTTTTCAGATCCTCTACATTAATCACTCCTAATAGTTTACCTTCGCTATTGGTAACTAAGAATTTAGACCATTGTTGTTTACCGATAACATAATTATTAGCAAACTCGCGCAGGGTTAAATTAATCGGCACTACAGGACTATTAGGAGAGATAACATCTTTAGCACTGTAGCGACTTAGGAAATCTTGAACCTTAGCTGATTGAGCGGAAAAGCCAGCATTTTGTAGGAGAAAAATGCCAATTAATAGCGTCCAAAAACTGCCAAATTGAGTGATTCCGAGAATTGATAGCGCACCGATGACAATCGCTAACCAACCAAAAAATTGACCGAAACGACTAGCGAATAAAACTCCTTTATTGGGATTGCCCGTTACTTGCCAAACGATAGCTTTAAGGATATTACCACCATCTAAAGGTAAACCGGGGATCAGGTTAAATAGCCCTAGGGCGAGGTTGATATAGGCAAGCAGCGAAAGAATCGCCGCCATGGGCTCATTTAAACTAATATTGGAACCAATAATTAGGAAGATACCAAAGAGCAGTAAACTAACTAAAGGGCCGGCAATTGCCACTAGAAAAGCTTCTAGAGGAGTCTTCGATTCTCTGCCGAGAGTTGCCAAACCACCGAATAAAAAGAGGGTAATTGATTTGACTTCAATACCTTGGGCGATCGCAACAAAACTATGACCTAATTCATGGGCAACCACGGAAGCAAATAGGAGAA
Source organism: Microcystis novacekii Mn_MB_F_20050700_S1 (assembly GCA_007096045.1). GTDB lineage: Bacteria > Cyanobacteriota > Cyanobacteriia > Cyanobacteriales > Microcystaceae > Microcystis > Microcystis novacekii. The sequence continues at coordinate 8,771 of SFAU01000076.1, forward strand.
TAGCGGCAAAAAATCCCAAGAGCCAGGGCATAATTCCCGTTAACTGGGGAAACTGACTTAAATCTCCCCCATAGGTTAAGGTAATTAACCCCAGAACAAAGAACCAAGAAGGATTAATATAAAAGGGAATTCCAAAGAGATTCCCGACTCTAATGTTGCCATTCATTTTGTATCTTCTCCAATTATGGGGGACTAACGCCAAGAAAATTAGGTTATCAATTACGCCATTCACTTCTGTTAACAATTGTAACAAAAATGAAAATTTCTCCGGCATTCTTTCAGGGAGTAAAAACCGTCATCACTGTGGTTCGGTTATTTTCGTAGGAGAATTAAATCAATGATTAATTATTTACGGGGACAAGCGATCGAGGTGATCAAAACCCCTAATAACCGACTAATCTTGATTTTAGACGTAAACCAGATCGGTTACGAAATCCAAATTCCCTCGCGATTAGCCCTAGACATCGACAAAGATAACAATGATAGTCGTCAGATTTTTACTCACCTACTCCTTCGCGAGGAGCAACCTTTATTGTACGGTTTCGGCACCGCCCCAGAGCGAGATCTGTTTCGTCAACTGCTTGCCGTCAATGGGGTTGGGGCGCAATTAGCCCTAGCTTTAATCGATACCTTGGGGATTGAGGAACTTGTGGTGGCGATAGTGACAGGAAATACCAAAATTTTGAGCAAAACCCCCGGAGTCGGCTTAAAAACAGCAGAAAGAATCGCTTTAGAGTTAAAAACTAAATTGGCAGCATGGCGACAGCTAAAAGAAGCGACGACGACAACCACGGCAATACTACCGGCAGCGGAAATCCTCGAAGATGTGCAGATGACCCTTTTAGCTTTAGGATACAGCCGAGAGGAGATCGATCGAGCTATGGCAGTCCTCAGTCAAGATGCTTTATTTAGTAAAAATACTCAGCCAGAAGACTGGATTAAAGGCGCAATTAATTGGCTAGGTTAAATCAGTCTTCAGGAGTCAGGAGATAGGAGTCGATAGATAGGGTGATGGGGTGATAGGGATTTAGGGGTTTAGGGAAATTTCAGCCAAATGCTTCACTTCCCCACTTCCCCACTTCCCCACTTCCCCACACCCCACACCCCACACCCCACACCCCACACTGGCGCTCTCTTCTTAGGGCAAATGTTAAAAAGTATTACGAAAATAGTGAGAAGGTGAACCAGATGCCGCAAAATAGTTGCGTTAGGTCGCTCTAGCTAGGGAAGTCTTGAGACGCTAAGGCGGAAACGAGATAACTTGAGCGTAGTGACCACAACTGCTATAAAATGTCAGATTAAGTTTATTAATCTCACTTAGTTGGGAGGAATCCATCAATGAGTATCGTCACGAAATCGATCGTGAATGCTGATGCTGAAGCTCGTTACCTCAGCCCCGGCGAACTAGACAGAATTAAAGCCTTCGTTACCAGTGGTGCCGCTCGTTTACGCATCGCTGAAACCCTAACCGGCGCTCGCGAAACCATCGTCAAGCAAGCTGGCGATCGCTTATTCCAAAAACGTCCTGACATCGTTTCCCCCGGTGGCAACGCTTACGGCGAAGAAATGACCGCCACCTGTCTGCGTGACATGGACTACTACCTACGTTTAATCACCTACGGAGTAGTTGCTGGTGATGTCACCCCGATTGAAGAAATCGGTTTAGTCGGTGTGCGTGAAATGTACAAATCTTTAGGAACCGACATCGGTGCCGTAGCTCAAAGCGTTCGCGAAATGAAAGAAGTTGCTACCGGTCTTATGTCTTCTGACGATGCTTCTGAAGCTTCTTCCTACTTCGATTACGTGATCGGCTCTATGTCGTAGAATAACTCCTTTGTGAATTTTTCTAGACACACCCCTCGTAAACCTCTTAAGATTAAGCAAAATTCAAGGAAGAACCACCATGCAAGACGCAATTACTTCTGTTATCAACTCTGCTGACGTTCAAGGCAAATACCTTGACTCTAATGCTCTCGGCAAACTGAAAGGCTACTTCGCCACCGGTGAACTGCGCGTGCGCGCCGCTAGTGTCATTAGCGCCAACGCTGCCGGTATCGTTAAAGAAGCTGTGGCTAAGTCCCTGTTATACTCTGACGTAACCCGTCCCGGTGGCAATATGTACACCACCCGTCGTTACGCCGCTTGTATCCGTGACCTCGACTACTATCTCCGTTATGCTACCTACGCTATGTTAGCTGGAGATCCTTCTATCCTCGATGAGCGCGTTCTCAACGGCCTGAAAGAAACCTACAACTCTTTAGGTGTACCCATCTCCTCCACCGTTCAAGCTATCCAAGCGATGAAAGAAGTCACCGCTAGTTTAGTTGGTGCTGATGCGGGTAAAGAAATGGGGATTTACTTCGACTACATTAGCTCTGGCTTAAGCTAGAAGTAACGAACTGGGACAAAATAGGTTCGGGAAGCCGAGGATGAGTGCTAGGTCTTTAAAGGCTGAATCTGGCCAAGATAGGTTTTGACGAGCTAGTATTGATCCTTGACTCCCGACCTTTGTTATTTTAGGAAAAAGCCTTCGTTAGTTTGAGCGACAAGTTTTTCAGCGATTAGGAGAAATCAATCCATGCGGATGTTCAAAATCACCGCTTGTGTTCCAAGTCAAAGCCGCATTCGGACACAACGGGAATTACAAAATACCTATTTCACCAAACTCGTTCCCTACGATAATTGGTTTCGTGAGCAACAACGCATCATGAAAATGGGCGGCAAAATTGTCAAAGTGCAGTTAGCTACCGGCAAACCAGGAACTAATACAGGTTTACTGTAATTGGCTGCCACTAGAACTGAAAAAAAAAGAGGTCTGGAAAGACCTCTTTTTGCTTTAGGGATTTTTTTCAAACTGCAAAGCGGCAGAGTTGAGACAATAGCGTTTTCCCGTTGGGGGTGGACCATCATTAAAAACGTGACCAAGATGTGCATCACAGGTGGCACAAACAATCTCTGTCCGCACCATGAAAAAACTAACATCTCGTTCGTACTTGATATTAGCTTCGTTAGCAGCGGTCGAGAAACTCGGCCAACCAGTACCCGAATCATACTTGCTGTCAGAAGTAAATAACTCCGTACCACAGCAGACACATTTGTAAATACCTTTTTCTTTATTGTCGTGGTATTTACCCGTAAAAGCCCGTTCTGTTCCCTTTTTGCGAGTAACTTGGAACTGTTCAGGAGTTAGCTGGGTCTGCCATTCCGCCTCGGTTTTACGAACTTTTTCTACCATAGTTAGGACAACCGCCATTATGATTAAACTTCTCTTTTTAGTCTAACCTGAGTTCGAGATCTAGGGTTTTTTCACCAGAAATTTTGGGTCTGAAGAAATTTTGGGTCTGAAACCCCTTCCTAATGTAAAAGTTAGGGTCGTTAAAAAAAGCTGGGATTATCATTAAAGTAGTCCGAATCGTGGTCCTGATTTTATGTCCCAGAAAAATGAAATTCTTCCCCTGCTGTTGACGGTTATGGTGACATCGGCAGTTTTAGGAGGAATTGCTTGGTGGTTGCTCAACAAAACCTTTCCCAATTTCAATGATCGATCTAATTCATCTCCCTCGAATAATCAAATTTCCGAAACTTTAGCTGCGGTTAAAAATGTCCCAGAAGGATTATTTAACTACGGGGGAAGTACCACTTGGGCCCCGATTCGTAAGGAAGTGGACTTTATTATCCAGCAAGTCTGGCCGAAATTTCGCCTCGTCTATACCGATCCCACTGCGGGAACCCCCGGCACCGGCAGCGGTATTCGGATGTTAATCGAGAATCAATTGGCTTTTTCCCAAGCATCTCGATCGCTTAAAGATGAGGAAATACAACGCGCTCAACAACGGGGATTGACTTTAAAAGAGGTTCCCGTGGCTATCGATGGAATTGCGATCGCAGTTCATCCCGATTTACCAGTTTCCGGTCTAACAATTACCCAGTTAAAAGATATTTATACAGGAAAAATTCGCAATTGGCGGCAAGTGAGCGGGCCTAATTTAGCCATTATTCCCTATTCCCGACGCAAGGAAGATGGGGGAACCGTGGAATTTTTTATCGATCAGGTTTTAGAAAAAGCCGATTTTGGGAATAATATTGAGTACGTTTATAGCACGACTCCCGCTCTCAGAAAAGTTTCCCAAAATTTAGGAGGAATTTACTATGCTTCTGCACCGGAAGTAGTTCCCCAGTGTGGAATTAAAACTTTACCCCTCGGTAAAAGCGAAAATAAATTAATTGCCCCCTATCAAGAACCCTCGATCCCGTCTTCCCAATGTCCCCAGAAGCGTAATCAACTGAATGAATTAGCTTTTCAAAAGGGAGAATACCCGATCACCCGTCGTCTTTTTGTTATTATCAAACAAAATGGTCAATTAGACGAACAAGCGGGGGAAGCTTACGCTAATTTACTATTAACCGATCAAGGACAGAAATTAATTGAAAAAGCCGGTTTTGTTCCCTTGAGATAATTTAATCCAACTTCTACAAATCTAGGTTAAAGTGAATTTGAGCAATTTTCATGACAACGTTTTTCATACTGAGTGTGCGCTTGATTGGGCGCATCCAGAGGACTGCTACGCCCAGTTTTGTCAAGATTTTCGGCTATCCCGTCGAAATCATCCCTCAGTGCGAACGATTTTTACCGAACAAGCAGGGCATCTTCACTCAATGGCTCCTAGATGACAGTGGGATTTACACCTTCTGTCGCTACTATCCCACCTATGTGCAACTGGCAGTAGTAGCCGACAACCCCGACGAGCAAGCCATCCGCGCCCAATACCTGCGCCATAATCGCGTCAGATACTTTGCTTTGATCTAAAATTGAGTCAGCAATATCTAATTTGGAGTCTCAGGCAATGGAACCGATTTCTCTAATTCTCGCTGCGTTGGCTGCTGGTGCGACGGGTGCTGCTAAGGATACGGCAGGAACGGCGGTTAAGGATGCTTATCAGGGTTTAAAAGCGTTGATTAAGAAGAAGTTTGCAGAGCAAGGGAAAACAGATGATAGTGATATCGTCGATAAACATGAGAAAAAACCAGATTCAGAGGGGGTAAAAACACTGCTCAAAGAAGAGTTACTTGAAGCAAAAATTGATAGAGATGCAGAGGTTATTAAGACAGCAGAAGAATTACTCAAGCAATTAAAACCTGAAGAATTTGCCGCAGGTAAGTACAATATTAATGTTGGTGGTGATATTAAGGGAATGGTGGGAGATGGTACTTTGAAGGGAATTGCAGGAGATATTAGTGGTGGAAATATTAGTCAGAACATTAATTAGTTGAGGATTATTTAGGAGGGAAATTTATGTCAATTACTGTTGAGGTAGAACTTAAAGATTTTCTAATTCAAATCAATCAAAAGTTAGATAATCTTCAAAAAGATGTCACTGATATTAAGATTGAACTTAGTGAAGTTAAAGGTGAAATAAAGCGTCTGGAGGGAAAAATTGATGGTGTCGAGAAGCGTCTGGAGGAAAAAATTGATGGTGTCGAGAAGCGTCTAGAGGAAAAAATTGATGGTGTCGAGAAGCGTCTAGAGGAAAAAATTGATGGTATTGAGAAGCGTTTAGAGGGAAAAATTGATGGCGTGGAAAAGCGCTTAGAGAATCAAGAGTTTGTCAGTCGAGGGATTTTAGTTGCTTTAATTGTAACGATTTTAGGCGGTTTGGCTAAATTGTTTGGTTTAGTAGGAAGTCCTTAAAGATTGCTAGTTTTAAAACTGCAATTTAAAGTTAACTTTAAAAGAATAATTTTGGGGTAGCAAAAATGACTGATAAAAGTTATTATTTAGAAATAGGTGGTGATGTTAAAGGTCCTATTGGTGATGGTGAATTTAAGGGAATTGCTGGTGATATTAGTGGTGGTGTAATCAATCAATATATTATTACCCAATACTCAGGAGTTGAGATTCAGTCTCAAACTTTAATTACGGGTTCACCTTATTTGGGTTTAAGGAAGTTTGAGGTAGATGATAAGGATAGGTTTTTTGGGCGAGATAATTGGATTATTAAGTTAACTGATTATTTAAAACAACAGAATGTTTTACTGCTTTTAGGTGCGTCGGGAAGTGGTAAATCTTCTCTCGTGCAAGCGGGGTTAATTCCTAAGTTAAAGGATGATTTTGGCGCGAATAAATTAGTTAATTTAACTTTTGTTCCTGATGTTAATCCCTTTGAGTCTTTTTATGGTTGTCTTTTGGCAAATAGATATACACAATCCCAAGCGAAATTAGCACAAGCTGTTAAGGAAGAGACTTTAATTGAGGTGGCTGAAGGATTAAAAAATAGTTCTGATTTTAGGTTTATTTTTATTGATCAATTTGAGGAGTTATTCACTCGTACACCGAAAACAGAAAGGGATATTTTTATTAAAAGTTTGATTAAATTAATTGAAAAGAATGATAGTTTAGTTAAAATTGTGATGACGATGAGGGCGGATTTTTTAGATAAATTAAGTCCTTATCCCAGTTTAGGAAAAATCCATGATCAGTATAGCAAGATGTTAACGGATATGGATGAAAGTGAGTTAAGATTAGCGATTGCTGAACCGGCGGCGAGAAATGGGGTAATCTTTGAACAGGGATTAATTAATCAAATTATTGCGGATTTTTATGAACAGGCTGGCTCTTTACCTCTGTTACAATATACGTTAGATTTATTGTGGCAAAAAGATCATATTCAAGAGCGGGTTTTAAATATTAAGACTTATCAAGAGATTGGTGGGGTAACGGGTGCGCTAGAAAAACAAGCGGATAAAATTTATAGTCAATTTAATGAACAGGAACGGAAAGCAGCAGAGAAAATTTTTCTAGAGTTAATTAGTTTAGAAGGGGAAAAAGCGGTTAGCAGAAGGGCGGATAAATCGAGTTTTGAACAGGAGGAAATGCAAAGGGAGGTTCTCGATCAATTAATAGATGATCGTCTTTTGGTGAGTAAGGGAGAAGACGGGAAAGCAACGGTTGAGGTGGCACATGAGGCGTTATTACGTTCTTGGAAAGTGTTACAGGATTTAATTCGAGAAAAAGAGGAGATAATTGTTCTGAGAAGTCGTTTATATGCTGATGCTAAACAGTGGGATGATTTACAGAAGCAAGATGCAGGAAAAGCGAGTAGTGAGCTTTGGGGAGGTTCTAAGTTAGCCAAAATTGTTGAGTTTCAAAAGAATAATTCTCTGCCTAATTTAGATACTGTGGCGATTGAGTTTATTAAGGCGAGTATTAGTCAAGCAGAACGACAAAAAAATGAAAAAATTAGAACAGCGCGAAGGATTGCGGCGGGTTCCTTGGTAGCGCTGGTAGTTAGTACGGGATTGGGTTTAATGGCTTGGAAACAAACACAACAAGCGGAACTTAATCTGGCAAATGCTCGCGGGTTTTCTTCCTTGTCTTTGTTTGATAAAGGAAAAGAGTTAGATGCTTTCGTTGAAGCAATTAAAGCAGGAAAAACCCTACAAAAGCAGCAGGCATCCGACAAGGAGGTGATGAATGCCTTACAGGAACTTCTCAACCGCAAAAGTGAACGCAATCGCTTAGAAGGGCATGATTCCCCTGTCTGGAGCGTTAATTTTAGTCCTGACGGCAAGACTTTGGTGAGCGGTAGTTGGGACAAGACTATCAAACTCTGGAATGTAGAAACAGGCAAGGAAATCCGTACCCTCAAGGGGCATGATAGCTATGTCTATAGCGTTAATTTTAGTCCCGACGG
>SFAU01000077.1 GCA_007096045.1 Microcystis novacekii Mn_MB_F_20050700_S1
TGTTACTTCCCTTTTTTTTACGGGATAGCTTCTGTTGTTTCCGTTTTAGATTACGTTGATGTTTAGCAAAATGTTTAGGGTTATTATATTTACTGCCATTGCTGGTAATAGCAAAATGATTCAGTCCTAAATCGATTCAGATGGCTTTACCTTCTATCCCGCCTCCTTCGTTACCCCCCCCTGATTAAGGGTATCTGGGGGGGGATTGCCCATCATCAACGTCTCGACTTCGCGGTTCGGCGGTTCGGCTGATCTCACGCCGAAGTCTCACCGTCGAAGCCTGAGCGAAGTGGCCTCTGAGCTATGCCGAAGAGCCGAAGGGTTGACCCTTCGGCTTCGCTCAGGGTCAACTAAAATAGAAGCGTAGTATTTACCATCGGGATTTCTTGACACGGTTACAGTTTTTATCGTTCCTTCAAACTCCCGATGCCGAATACAGGAAACAAGTCCAATCTTGGGGAGTTTTCGATAAGTTCAAAGCAACAACGGCTCGGCTGAGCGTTCGTGTTAGTGAGCGGCTCGACTGAGCCTCACGGCTCGACTGAGCCTCACGGCTCGACTGATCTCGCCGAACGTCCGAACTCCTGTCGAACTACTCAGCTCACGCCGAAGTCTCGCCGAACGCCCTGTAAGCAATGGGAATAAGCATCTGTCAACCACTGATATTCTTTTTTGAGACTGGGCAATAGTCCCTGAATATAGTTTCGTGTCAGTCCTTTTCCTGTGGTTTTATCGGTTTCTTGGCATAAATTCCGGGAAAATTCCAAAAGCAAGGACAACAGCCAAAGCTTTTCGCTCAGGCTATTTCTGGCTCGGTATTGACGAATGCTGACACTAAGTTAAAATGCCATTCGGCGAATAGTCCCGCAGTTTCGGCAAATTCGCCCGCGTTTAGCCTTTGAAAATAGCGATAGATCATTGGTTCCGTGATACCGGCGATCGAGATTTCAGGAAAGGAAACTGGCGCAGAGATATAGTTAAGAGTCTTTTGTCAAGTATTTCTTCACCTAATGTAACATTATCCCTGCTCAAAATGTAATCACACTGCGGATAGAATCTCCTTGTCGCATCAGGTCAAAGGCCTCGTTAATTCTTGCCAAAGGTAGAACATGGGTGATTAAATCATCAATGTTAATCTTGCTGTCCATATACCAATCGACTATTTTTGGTACATCTGTACGACCTCTTGCCCCACCAAAAGCCGTACCTTTCCAGACCCGTCCGGTGACTAATTGAAAAGGACGGGTACTAATTTCTTGGCCGGCCCCAGCTACACCGATAATAGTGGCAACACCCCAACCCTTATGGCAACATTCCAAAGCTTGACGCATAATCTGGACATTGCCGATACACTCAAAACTATAATCGGCCCCACCTTTAGTTAAATCCACCAGATAGGCCACTAAATCCCCCTCGATTTCTTGGGGATTAACAAAATGAGTCATCCCGAATTTGGTCGCTAAAGCTTGTTTCTGGGGATTGATATCGACCCCGACAATCATATCGGCCCCCACCAAGCGGGCCCCTTGAATAACATTTAAACCGATACCTCCCAGACCAAAAACCACCACTTTTGCCCCCGGTTCCACTTTAGCGGTATTAATCACCGCACCGATACCTGTAGTGACTCCGCAGCCGATATAACAGACTTTTTCAAAGGGAGCATCCGGGCGAATCTTAGCTAGAGAAATCTCCGGCAGTACGGTATAGTTAGCAAAAGTCGAGGTTCCCATGTAGTGATAAAGAGGCTGACCATCGAGGGAAAAACGACTGGTTCCATCCGGCATTACTCCCCGACCTTGGGTAAGACGAATCGCTTGACAGAGATTGGTTTTAAAGCTGAGACAGTATTCGCACTGACGACATTCGGGAATGTATAGGGGAATCACGTGATCGCCCACTTTTAGGCTAGTGACACCTTTTCCCACTTCTACCACAATTCCGGCCCCCTCATGCCCTAAAATTGAGGGAAATAAGCCTTCAGGATCGGCCCCAGAGAGAGTATAGGCATCGGTGTGACAAACTCCCGTGGCTTTGATTTCTACCAACACTTCCCCCGCTTGCGGTGCTGCTAATTGTACCGTTTCAATAGTTAGGGGTTTTCCCGCTTCTAGGGCAACTGCCGCTCGAACATCCATAGGCTCAAAGGAATAGGTTTTTCCCAGTATCGCACGATTTCCCGTCCTTTAAAAATTGATATATTGCGTCCCGGAACTTATGAAGCATTAACCAGACATCTGGATGAGAAGGGAGAAGGATACTATCATGTTATTCATTTCGATGTTCATGGCGGATTAATGGAATATGAACAGTACGAAAGACAGGTTCACGGGGACTCTTGGCGCTATCAAAGGGGATGGGGACTGGAGGATTTAGCACGATATGAGGGAGTAAAAGCTTTTCTGTTTCTGGAAGGAGAAGAAAAAGGTCAAGCGACTCCGGTAGAAGCGACGGAATTAGCGAATTTACTCACAGGGAAAAATATCCCTATTTGTATTCTCAATGCTTGTCAGCCAGCAAAGCAAATTTCCCAGGAATCAGAAGACTATCGGGAAACCAGTTTAGGGAGTCGTTTGATGACTGCGGGAATGCAAGCTGTGGTGGCGATGGGATATTCGGTGACGGTTTCTGCAGCTAAGTTGATGATGAAACCAATTTATCAGCAATTATTGAATGGAAAAGACCTAACGGAAGCGATGCGAAAAGGACGGTTAGAGTTATTCAATAATAAGCAACGCCGCGCCTATTATAATACGATAATAGATTTAGAAGATTGGTTATTACCGGTGATTTATTGTCGCGGTAAAATTAATCTCAATTTGCGTCCATTTACTCCAGAAGAGGAAGAAAAATACTGGGAACATATCGGCAATCAATATGTCTTTCCCTTACCAGAATACGGCTTTGTGGGCAGGGATTTAGAAATTCTCAAGATGGAAAAGGCGCTGCTGAAACATAATATCCTTTTACTCAAAGGAATGGGAGGGACAGGAAAAACTACTTTACTCAATTATCTACGAGAATGGTGGCAGAAAACCAACTGGGCAACCCATATTTTCTATTTTGGTTATGATAAAAAAGCTTGGACGTTAGAACAGATTGTCCATGAAATCGGTCAGGGAATTTATAATCGTTTTGAACAGGCGAGTTTCCAAGCGATGAACCTGAAAGCGCGGGTAAAGAAACTAGAGCAAAAACTCCGCAGTGAGGCGTATATTCTCATTTTAGATAATCTGGAGTCGGTGACGGGACAACCGTTAGCAATTCAGAATACTTTACCGGAGAATGAGAGAGAAGCAATCGCGGAATTTCTCAAGAATTTGGTGTGGGGAAAGACGAAGGTGATTTTGGGTTCTCGCAGTGAGGAAACTTGGCTGCAACGCAGGACTTTTAAGGAGAATATCTATCACTTACAAGGATTAGACCAAGAGTCGAGAACTGAATTAGCGGAGAGAATCTTAGAACGTCAGGCGAAGAGTCGGAAAAATGCGATTAAAAAGGATGATTATTTTAAACGCTTGATGAAATTGTTGGCGGGATATCCGTTGGCGATGGAGGTGGTATTAGCGAATCTGAAGCGACAGTCACCAGAGGAGATTTGGCAAGGGTTACAGTTGGCGGAGTTAGTTAATGTGGGGGATGAGAATAAGACTAATAATATCATCAAGTGTGTGGAATATTCCCACAGTAATTTGTCGGAGGAGGCGCAGAAGTTGTTACTGTGTTTAGCTCCTTTTAGTGGGTTTATTGTTAGGAATTTAGTTCCTGTTTACAGCCAACAACTACAGCAATTAGAACCTTTACAAGGCTATCAATTTGACCAATTTGATGCAGCAATTGAAGAAGCGATTCATTGGGGACTGCTTTCGCCGATGAGTGAAGAATTGTCGAGATTCTTGACTATTCAGCCCATTTTTCCCTACTTCTTGAAGACGAAATTAAAGGAATTAGCACCAGAGACACAAGCAGCAATTTGGGAGGGTTTTAAGAATCATTACCGAGGCTTGGCAGATTATTATAATAAATTACTAGATTCCAAAAATCCGCAAGAGAAGCAGTGGGGGATATTGTTCTGTCGCTGGGAGTATGAAAATCTGTTTAATGCGTTGCAGATTTGTTTGAAGAAGCAGGAAAATATTCATATTTTTTTCTGTTTACATCAATATTTCGCTGTTACTAAGGATGTTAGTAACAGACTGAAACTATGCGAGAGTGTCTGTCAGGCTTGTCAAACTTATCCTGAAGAGATTAAAACTGGGATAATCGGTGGTAATATTGCCAATGCTTTGGGCAATCTCGCCATCGCCTATAAAGATACAAAAAACTATGAACAGGCGAAACAGACTCATCTAAAATTTATTGAATTAACTCAAAATCTTCAAGGAGTGGACGAGCAACAAAAAGCCTCAATATTGGGAACTATCTATCACAATTTGGGAGCGGTAGCGCAAGAATTGAGGGAATGGGAGCAAGCCCGAAGCTACTACCAGCAAGCTATTCAGATCTACATTGAATATGGCGCCCGCTATGAGCAAGCCAGCACCCTGCACAATTTGGGAAGGGTAGCGCAAGAAGTTGGGGAATTGAGCCAAGCCAAAAGTTATTACCTGCAAGCCTTACAAATTTCGGCAGAATTTAACGATAATTACAGCGTACAAACCTTTTCTTGGCCTCGTCTTGTTGCTCTTTATCAGCAAACGCAAGATGAGGAGATTTTCGTGGCTGCGGCTGATATTTTGGGGATTGGGGTTGAGGAGTTGCGGGGTTTGCTGGAGGGTTAGGATGGGTTTTGGGCGTAAGGATTGTTTGAGCGCAATCATTGTTTGAGCGCAAGCATTGCGCCCCTACAGCAAAATTATAGAACTGCTTGTGCATTGACATAGATTGTTAGTGTATCGCCCTGCACAGCTTGTGCATTGGCATACATTGTTAGTGTGTTGCTCTACACAAATAAAAATTATTGAGCTAGAGTCTCGACAACGAACCTAGTTTGTTGTTGCGCTTCAGCACTAAATCTTTCTCCCCTCTCCATAATAAAAAGTCTTCCTTATCTTCCCGCCTCGTAGGGGGGATTGAGGGGGGTGGAGAGGGGACGGGGGAGAGGTCAATCTGTGGTTTATGGATGAGGTGTAATAGCGAGAATAGTGATTTCCCCCGAATTAGGCCCATAACACCAGAAAATTCGATAGGCTCCTGGTGTATTCTGTTGGGCGTAGGCCTCAAAAACCTTCTGTGTCGGAGCGTAAGGGTTATCGAGAGAATTAAATTCATGGGTCTCCAGGCCTGGATGTCTTGGGTTTGCACTCAGGAGTTTGAGAGCTTTTGTTACCTGTTTGTAGAGACCCTCTTGTTTCGATGCTTTTGTTTTACCTTGAGCGAGGCGAGTCCTTTGAGCCTGTTCCGCTTCTGCTCGCAATTTGGATAGAGTATTTCGAGCTTCCTGTGTCTGTCGTCAAGAAAAACTCACCTACTCCTCGACCTCTTCAGGAATAGATGCAGCAAACTCAAGCATAGCGTCTAAATCGACTGTTTCTTCAGCGAAATCTCCCGTGCGGGCTTCTGCGAGTCCCCGTTTGAGCGACTCGCGGACTCTAGGATTCTGAAAAGCCCATAGTTCTCCCTCTGCAATCGCCACCATGGGAACCAAAAGAAGCTCCCCGCTTGCATTCATCAGTATTCGATAGTGACGGTTGCTATATTCAGTCCCAAGGCTAATCCGTCCCCAAGCATCAGCCTGAATATCTTCTTTAATGAGCGAAAAATTCTGATACTCCATCACGTCTCCTCCTCTCTTCATCTACTTATTCTAGATAAGTTACCCAATTTGGGCAATAGGGTTATGTCCATTTAGCTCCTCACTATCTAAAGAAAACAGGTTAAACTTGTTCGGGCTAGAGCCTCGACAACAAACCTAGTGTGTAGTCGAAGCTCTCTTCGCTAAACTATGATTGACTTTGGAGGTTTTCTCGCTCTTTAGTAGCTTGTTGCCAATAAGCTAATTCTTCCTTGATTTTCATATTTTTAATGTCTTCATAGATTTTTTCGCTACCTAAACGTTTCATTGCCACACAATCAAATTGCTTAACCTTCATAATTAATAACCTCCAGAGATGAATAAATATCTAGCTGTATAGTATAAGGGTTTGACCTAACTCCCCTTTCCTGCGAGGGAAGAGGGGAATACAAACTAGGTTTGTTGTTGCGCTCTCTTCGCTAAATTCTTTCCCCTTTCCTTGTAGGAGAGGGTTCAGGGGAGAGGTCAATAATTAAGAACCCAATGCGATCGCAATATTCGGCAACGATCAAGTATAATAATCAATATAAAGACCAAATTATTCATCTACCGTTAACTTAATGAAAGCCAAATGAACTTATTAAAACAATCGGACATTCAAGAAAATCCCACAACACTTTACGAACAAGATCTTCAGTTGTGGATTGAGCAAACTATTCATCAATTACAGAATCGACAGTTTGAACAACTGGATATAGAAAACTTAATTGAGGAGTTAAAAGATTTGGGTAAGTCAGAGAAACGCGCCTTAGAGAGCAACTTAATGGTCTTGTTGATTCACTTACTCAAATTAAAGATACAGCATGATGCTCCTGAGACAATGAAAGCAAGTTGGTATAACTCAGTAGATGAGCATCGTCAGCGCGTTCAAGATGATTTACTTAAGACTCCCTCTCTTAAATCTTATCTCTTAATCTCCATCACACAAGCCTATTCCAGCGCTCGTAAAGTCGCCATCAAACAGGGTAAACGCGCTCAATTTGGTATTCCTATTCCCCAAGAAAGTGAGTATCCCCTCGCTTGTCCTTTCACACCTGAACAGATTCTAAATGAGGACTTTTACGGATAAAAAAGAAAGTAAACATTATCGATCATAAAACCATGAAACCAGAATAAGTACCTAAGCAAAATTAATTACACATATCTAACCACCTCTTGCCTCTTCCCTCTTGCCTATCTTCACTAGGAAATTAATTTTGCACGACTACTTATCAACCATGAAAACAGGTGATATTGTTTTAATGATTAAATTATCATTGAACCCTAAGGCACCATCTTCAGAAAATTGGTTTGTTACGCTACAAACTACTACTAAATATAGATATAACCTAAGCCAAAGACACGAAGCAAATCTCGGCATCCTTCTTCAAAATTATCATTAAAATTAATAATTTGGAAGCTAGGTAAGACCCAAGAAAGTTTTGTATATTCACAAGGTTGATAGAGAATTGGCCAAATTTTATCTTCAAAACGCTGATCTTGTAAAGTAAAAATTAGTTCTCGCTTTACCCACATAGAATCGACCGCATCAGGAGAGAGAACGATAATAAACCAATCACATCGCCTCAAAGCTTTCCCAATTTCATCATGCCATTGCTGTGCGCCTAAAATATTAGTTTCACTATACCAAACGGGAACTCCATGACGGCGTAATTCATTGGCCAAATGAGAGACAAACTCTCGATTTTTGCTAGAATGGGAAAGAAAAGCTTCTTGGGGAATCATCTCATACCTATAGTTAAAATTAGACAAAGCATAGCTTGGGATGAGACAAGCCAAATCTAAAAGTGGTGTATCTCATGAGTCAGTCCGTCGGAGCTTGTCGCATTTTTAAGTGCCTGTGTAATTTCTTTCAATTCTTGATTGTCTTGTTCAAGATTAGGGACGAAAATCATTGGAAATTTTTTGAGAATCCAAGGAATATGTTCTAGGTTTAAATTATCTAAGGAAGAGACAATAACAGGAATGATACGACCTTGATATTTTTCTTCTCCAATTGCGTAACTAATATCAGAAACAACATTAAAAGACTTCAGTGATTCTGGTGTTAATAAGACTATCATTGCTTCAGATTCTTGTAATGCTTTACCTAGGTTATTAGCCCAGTTTTCCCCGGGTAACATTTCAGCAGCATCCCAAACTTGAAAGCCATCTTCTTTGAGAGAATCAGCAACTCTCTTAGCTAACTTAGCCTCAGTAAAGGCATGACTAATAAAAACTTTCATATTCTTTCTAGCTTCCTCGATATTTAAATTAATTCAACTGATTTATTCATAATCTGCTGACAATTTACTGAGAGTATAGCGTTTTTAGTCGCTAGAGAAACTCATTTACTCCTCGACTTCTTCAGGAATAGATTCAGCTAACTTAAGCATAGCGTCTAAATCGACTGTTTCTTCAGCAAAATTTCCTGTGCGGGCTTCCGCAAGCCCCCGTTTGAGCGACTCGCGGACCCTAGGATTCTGAAAAGCCCATAGTTCTCGCTCTGCAATCGCCACCATGGGAACCAAAAGAAGCTCCCCGCTTGCATTTAAGTAGGTGGGTGGAATTAAATATAAGATGAACGTAGGTTGGGTTGAAGCATGAAACCCAACCCCCGATTATGTTACGAAGTGCGCTAACCCATCCTACAAATAATTGTGCCTCCCTACTTATCAGTATTCGATAGTGACGGTTGCTACATTCAGTCCCAAGGCTAATCCGTCCCCAAGCGTCAGCCTGAATATCTTCTTTAATGAGCGAAAAATTCTGATACTCCATCACGTCTCCTCCTCTCTTCATCTACTTAATTGTAGATAAGTTACCCAATTTGGGCAATAGGGTTATGTCCATTTAGCTCCTCACTATCTAGGGTTTGCGGCAAAAAGTTTTTCGGTGGGGGTAGGAGTCAGGAGTCAGGAGTCTCCGAGTCAGTAGCCGGTCGTTTCAGGCTTTGTTGCCCTTGTTTTTTTTGTACTAATTTATGTACTATAAAAAGGATAATGCAAGGTTTTTGAAAGTCCCAATCCTATTTTCGCAGCACTAACATCGGATTTTAACAGGTCAAAAGCCTTATTTTAAAAGGGTTTTACCATTATTCAGCCAGCCCTATCTAAAGAAAACAGGTTAAACTTGTTCGGGCTAGAGCCTTGACAACAAACCCAGTTTGTAGTCGAAGCTCTCTTCGCTAAACTATGATTGACTTTGGAGGTTTTCTAGCTCTTTAGTAGCTTGTTGCCAATAGGCTAATTCTTCCTTTATTTTCATATTTTTAATGTCTTCATAGATTTTTTCGCTACCTATCTAACCTGAGCGATGTGCAGGTAAACAAAACAAGATCATATCCTTAACTGTTCTCTCTGATTTAGAGCAGTTAACCCCGTCAGTAACGGATATTTTGCTGGGTTAAAAATTTAGGTAAATTCAATTAAAAATAGCAAATTACCATTAACATAAATCTTAATTAAGGAGGTAAATATGGTTCAATTTTTACAAGCAAAAGAAGTCACTCTCAGAGATTTAATTAATCATTTTCAACTAGAGTTTATAGAAGATGAGCATTTTTTTGGGGAATGGCAGGAAGACCTAGAAGCAATCTCTGACCAAGAAAAAGAATTGTTAGATAAAATCAAAACAGGTTATTTTAACTTATTGAATTATCCTCCCTTTTTGGAAACTTCGGTGAGGATGACGGTTTTAGACCCATTATTATTTATTGGTAACTTTTATCTATTTCCCTTTCAGATTAAAGCAGAAGAGTCCGTTGAAATTATTACAGAAGAGCAAGATTTAATAATTAAAGGAAGGTTAGATACTTTAATTCTAAAAGAGCAATTATGGGTAATAATTATTGAATCAAAACGGGTTATTTATTCCGTTGAAGTAGGTTGACCGCAATTATTAGCTTATTTAATGGTCAATCCTCATCCAAACCGTCCTAATTATGGAATGTTGACCAATGGTTCCGAGTTTTTATTTGTTAAATTGTTATGGGACGGTAAACCTTTATCCGGAACCTCTCGTTTATTTGCCATGAGAAATCCGGGGGATTTATACGAGGTTCTCAAAATCCTTAAACATCTCTGTCAATTAATTTGAGTATGAAGATAATCAGTACCTACAGAATCGTTACTCTCCTATTTCCCTCTGTTGTATAATTTGCTCTGAAAGGAACAAATCAGTAGGCATAAATAAAAATTATCAGGATTTTTTCGGCCTTTCTTGACTATTTCAGCCTGATTTGTCCTGAAAAGCTCAAAAATACGAGAGTTTTTGTCTAGAATTGCCTAGCCTGAGAGGGGAATGATAAAGTTAGATAAGAAAATTAAAGATGGTGTGATTAAAATGAAATTTGCTGCTAGTACCTATTTTTCCCTGCTGCGCCATTGTGCCGTTCCTTTGCTGTCGATCGCTACTTTTACGCCAATTCTCTTAACTTATTTAGCCAAGGAAAAACCAGAAACCCCGCAACCGCAGGCAAATCTAGAGACTTCCGCCTTTCCTTCCCCTATTATCCCATCTCCGATCGCACCCTTAACCGCGCCATCGCCGAAACTATTACCCTCCCCCCAATCTTCTGCGACTCCAAAATCAGCACCCTCTCCCCAGTCTTCCCCCTCCGCGCCGAAAAAATTAGCGCCGTCGGTTCTTTCCCCTAATACTTCCCCTGCTGCTGCGGCCAAACCGGTAACTAGACAACCCTTAGCGGTTCCCGCTAATTATACGCCGCCGGTCCTAGAAATTCGCGTGGCGATCAAAAGGGATGTGGCCAGTGTTTTGATTGGAGTTAACGGACCGGCGGTGATCACCGATCGCCAAGGTCGCGGTTTAAAAACGATTGCCACTAACGAGGGTTTACCGGTCATTCCAGGTGCCAATGGCTTAAAAATGGGCGATTTATCGCTGCCAGAGGTGATTTTTGTGCAGCCCACCAGTGCCGATGGTTTAGTTTATGTGGATGATAGTTGGTATCGGGGCAAAGTGCTGCTGGTGGCCCAAGGCGATCGCTTGTTAGTGGTCAATCAGGTTAATTTAGAGGCCTATCTCTATAGTGTGGTGGGTAGTGAAATGCACTCCAGCGCACCAATGCAAGCTTTAAAGGCACAGGCGATCGCTGCTCGTTCCTATGCTCTAGTACATATAATCCGCCCCGCTAATGCTTGGTTTCATCTGGGCAATAGCCAACGCTGGCAGGTATATAAGGGTATTCGCTCGGAGTATCAATCGACTCACCAAGCGGTTAATGCCACTGCTGGGCAGATTCTCAGTTACAAAGGGGGTGTAGTCGAGTCTCTTTATGCCGCCACCGATGAAATTGTCGCTTGGGCCCACGGTGGTCGCGGTATGAGTCAAACTGGGGCTTATAAATTAGCAGAAAAAGGCCTAGATTATCAACAAATTCTCGGTAATTATTATCCCGGAGTTGGTTTAGCTCGTCTAGTTCTACAAAATTAGATTGATTGGCTTTCTCGACTGAAAACTCAAATCTGATCACTGATAACTGATCACTGATCACTGAAATGCCGAATGGCAGATTTCCTAGTAACCGTATTACAATAAACTTTCAAAATGCTATAGCAGTAAATCTCTCTATGAATAGCCCCTTTCTTGACTACCTCAACGGCCCTAAGCGTCCCGTCCTCGTCTTTGATGGGGCGATGGGAACTTCCCTACAAAGCCAAAATCTAACGGCCGAGGACTTTGGTGGGGCAGAATACGAAGGGTGTAACGAGTATCTTGTCCATACTAAACCTAGCGCCGTAGCGAAAGTCCACGAAGCTTTTTTAGCAGTGGGTGCGGATGTGATTGAAACCGACACCTTCGGGGGAACCTCGATAGTTTTAGCCGAGTATGATTTAGCCGATCAAGCCTATTATCTCAACAAAAGCGCCGCCGAACTGGCCAAAGCTTGCGCTAATAAATACTCTACCCCCGAAAAACCCCGTTTTGTGGCGGGTTCCATGGGGCCGGGGACAAAACTGCCCACTTTGGGTCATATTGACTTTGATACGCTCAAAAATGCCTATGTGGAACAGGTAGAGGGTCTCTACGATGGCGGGGCAGATTTATTATTAGTAGAAACCTGTCAGGATGTCCTGCAAATTAAAGCGGCTTTAAATGCTATTGAAGAAGTATTTGAGAAAAAAGGTCAACGATTGCCCCTCATGGTTTCGGTGACGATGGAAACCATGGGAACGATGTTAGTAGGAACGGAAATTAACGCCGTTGTCTCTATTTTACAACCCTATAAAATTGATATTTTGGGACTTAACTGCGCCACTGGTCCCGATTTAATGAAACCCCATATTAAATATCTCTCGGAAAATTCCCCTTTTATTGTTTCTTGTATTCCTAACGCTGGTTTACCGGAAAATGTCGGCGGTCAAGCTCATTATCGCCTCACTCCCGTAGAATTAAAAATGGCTTTAATGCACTTTATCGAAGATTTGGGAGTACAAATTATCGGCGGTTGTTGTGGTACTCGTCCCGACCATATTCAAGCTTTAGCGGAACTAAGTCAGGGTTTAACTCCAAAATCTCGTCATTATCATTATGAACCCTCCGCCGCTTCTATCTACAGCACCCAACCCTATATTCAAGATAATTCTTTTCTCATTGTCGGAGAAAAATTAAACGCCAGTGGTTCTAAAAAATGTCGGGAACTTCTCAATGCTGAAGACTGGGATAGTTTAGTATCGATGGCGAAAGCGCAGGTAAAAGAAGGAGCGCATATTCTCGATGTCAACGTCGATTATGTGGGCCGGGATGGGGTGCGCGATATGCACCAATTAGCCTCTCGTTTAGTTAATAATGTCACCCTACCTTTAATGTTAGATTCCACCGAATGGGAAAAAATGGAAGCGGGGTTAAAAGTAGCGGGGGGTAAATGTATCCTCAACTCTACTAATTACGAAGACGGGGAACCGCGTTTTTATCAAGTCTTGGATTTAGCGAAAAAATACGGTGCGGGGGTAGTAATTGGAACCATTGATGAAGAAGGAATGGGCCGCACTGCCGAGAAAAAATTCCAAATAGCTAAACGGGCCTATTATGGGGCGATAGAATACGGAATTGCTCCCTACGAAATCTTTTTTGATCCTCTAGCTTTACCGATTTCTACTGGTATCGAAGAAGACCGAGAAAATGGCAAGGCTACTATCGAAGCAATGCGCCGAATTCGCCAAGAACTGCCCGAATGTCACATTCTTTTAGGTGTGTCTAATATCTCTTTTGGGTTGAATCCGGCAGCGCGTCAGGTATTAAATTCCGTCTTCCTCCACGAAGCGATGCAGGTGGGTATGGATGGGGCAATTGTCAGCGCCAATAAGATTCTTCCTCTGGCAAAAATTGAACCAGAATATCAGCAAGTTTGTCGGGATTTAATCTATGATAATCGTCGTTTTGATGGCGATATATGTGTCTATGATCCCCTGACCAAATTAACCGAATTATTTGCGGGGAAAACCACTAAAAAAGACCCCTCTAGTAATGCTAATTTACCCGTGGAGGAACGCTTAAAACAGCATATTATTGATGGGGAAAGATTGGGACTGGAAGATGCTTTAAAGCAAGCTTTACAGGACTATCCACCCCTAGATATTATTAATATTTTTCTCCTGGATGGGATGAAGGTAGTGGGTGAGTTATTTGGTTCGGGACAAATGCAGTTACCTTTTGTTCTCCAATCTGCCCAAACTATGAAAGCAGCCGTTGCTTTTTTAGAACCCTTTATGGAGAAAAAAGAGGGGGATAATAATGCCAAAGGTACTTTTATTATCGCAACGGTTAAAGGGGATGTTCACGATATAGGTAAAAATCTAGTTGATATTATCTTGACCAATAACGGTTATAAGGTGATTAATTTGGGTATTAAACAACCCGTAGAAAATATCATCGAAGCCTACAAAGAACATAAGGCCGATTGTATTGCTATGAGCGGTTTATTGGTGAAATCGACGGCTTTTATGAAGGAAAATCTAGAGGTTTTTAACGAAAAAGGAATCACTGTTCCTGTTATCCTTGGCGGGGCAGCTTTAACTCCCAAATTTGTCCATGATGACTGTCAAAAAACCTACAAGGGACAGGTTATCTATGGTAAAGATGCCTTCTCTGACCTGCATTTTATGGATAAATTAATGCCCGCTAAAGCTGGCGGTCAATGGGATGATAGTAAAGGCTTTTTAGCGGAGTTTGCCGAGGCAGAAAAAACCCCGGTTGTCGCCGAAGAATTAAAGGTTAATCCCGATACTATTTTTACCGATGGCAGCGTCCACCAAGAATTAGTTATTGATACCCGTCGTTCGGAAGCAGTGGCAGTTGATATTCCCCGACCAACACCGCCCTTCTGGGGTACTAAAATATTAACAGCAGCAGAAATTCCCATCGAGGAGGTTTTCTGGTATTTAGACCTACAAGCTTTATTTGTCGGTCAATGGCAATTCCGCAAACCACAAAGCCAATCGAAACAAGAATACGACCAGTTTTTACAGGAAAAAGTTCATCCAATTCTAGCAGCATGGAAAGAGAAAATTGTCAAGGAAAATTTACTAAACCCCACACTAATTTATGGTTATTTTCCCTGTCAGTCGTCCGGTAATTCCCTCTTAATTTACGATCCCGAATCGATACAAGCAGGCGAAAAACCCGAAAATCTGCAACCGATAGCCATTTTTGAGTTTCCCCGCCAGAAATCCGGTCGTCGTCTCTGTATTGCTGACTTTTTCGCCCCCCAGGAATCCGGTATCATCGACGTTTTCCCGATGCAAGCGGTGACAGTGGGGGAAATCGCCACGGAATACGCCAAATCTCTCTTTGATGCCAACGAATACACCGAATACCTCTATTATCACGGTATGGCTGTCCAAACCGCCGAAGCCATGGCCGAATGGACCCACACCCGCATCCGTCGCGAGTTAGGTTTCGCCGAGTTCGATCCCGATAATATCCGCGATATACTGCAACAGCGTTACCGGGGTTCTCGCTATAGTTTCGGTTATCCCGCTTGTCCCAATATTCAGGACCAATACAAGCAACTAGCTCTGTTAGGATGCGATCGCATGGGGATGTCTATGGACGAAAGCGAACAATTGTACCCAGAACAATCCACCACCGCCATTATCACCTATCATCCCACCGCTAAATACTTTAGTGCCTAATCAGTTATCAGTTATCAGTTATCAGTTATCAGTTATCAGTGAGCAGTTATCAGTTATCAGTTATCAGTTATCAGTTATCAGTTATCAGTTATCAGTTATCAGGTGTGAGTTTTTATCGGTAAAACCCCACACCCTACACCCTACACCCTACACCCCACACCCCACACCCCACACCCCACACCCTACCCCCACGAAAAACTTTTTGCCGCAAACCCTAATTAGGGCAGCCATTCCAGTAAAATTCCCAGGGAGCTATCTTTACGAGCGCGGGAATTTTGGGCTTGAATATCGGCAGCTAAACGTAAATTAGAGGTAATCGCATAACCAACCGAAAGAGTAGTCAATCCCACCTCGTTATCACCACCGGGAGAGATAAAACTCTGACTGACGGTGATATCTGCCGCTCCCGTGCGAGAAAGGGCTAATTTGAGCTTTAATCCTAAGTTAAGCCCATCGGTGCTGTAATTTCCTGTTTGAATGTAACGATAGCCCACCATAGGAGCTAGATTGACATAATCGCCCAAAGGGAGGAAATAGTATTGTAAATTTGCTCCTATTGCCGTCCTTTTGCCGTTAAAAGCCGTCTGATAATCGCCGCTTAGGGTTAAACTGGTTTGACCGAAAAACACATCTTCTACCCCCAAAATCACGCCACTGGAATTATCGCTAGAAGGAAACTCTGCATATCCCAAGCGGATACGAGTGCGAAAACTAGGATCGCGGCGAATATCTTCGGCGATATCGGGTATTTTTTCTAACCAACGCTCTAAAACTGGACTTTCTTGCCGAATTTTTGTGTCCA
This sequence comes from Microcystis novacekii Mn_MB_F_20050700_S1, assembly GCA_007096045.1. Taxonomy (GTDB): domain Bacteria; phylum Cyanobacteriota; class Cyanobacteriia; order Cyanobacteriales; family Microcystaceae; genus Microcystis; species Microcystis novacekii. The sequence continues at coordinate 15,731 of SFAU01000077.1, forward strand.
GATCTAACTCCGTTTCTGCCCACACCGGACTAATCGCCCCCCATAATAAACCAAGAGCGATCGCATTTACAGAACAGTAAGAGAGCTTAAACATGATCTGCATTATATTAGTAAGTAGTAGTGCCAAATAAATTTCCTCGTGAAGAAAGGCACTCATGCAAGAGGCAAGAGGCAAGGGGGGGTTAGATATGTGTAATTAATTTTGCTTAGATACTTATTGCTGAGTCAGCCGTTTTTGTAGTACGTTAACCACTGTACTTTATACCCACGTTAAAAACGAAAGGAAAAAGGCAGTAAATCCGAGAGATTAAAACAATAATTTTGCTGATTTCCACAGATAATAATCTCTGCTTGCGGCGCTAATTCGGCTATCCATTGACGACAGGCTCCGCAGGGAGTTAACTGACTAATATCATCCTTCCCATCGATACAGGCTATAGCGATCGCCCGTACTTTTTGATCGCCCGCCGCGATTATTTGCGCTAAAGTTGCCCTTTCCGCGCACAAACTCAAGCCATAACTCGCGTTCTCTACATTAGCACCAGCATAAATCTTTTTATTTGTCAAGACCGCTGCCCCCACCCGAAAACGGGAATAGGGAGAATAGGAAAGTTTCGCCACTTCCCGAGCAGTGTCACAGAGTTGTTGTCTTTCTTGTTCAGATAGGGTCATCGGCTAGATAGCATCCGAGGGAACTTTGATTACTTCTTAATTATCGCTTTGGTCGTGCTTTGATGACATCCGAGCAAGACGGCCATTTGCCGTTGAGATAAATTTCCCTCTTGACTAGGTTGGTAGAGCAAGTTTCTTTGTTCTATGTTAAGATGTTGGGGGCTTAGTTTTTGGGATTTGTTGTTTTATTGATCGGACAATACCTCATGAGCCTTTCTCTGTCAACTCTTAAGGAGTCGTGCGTTTCATTTTTGAATTGGCGATTTAAGATCAGTTTTGTTTAAGTATCTTTTACCATGACTTCTACATCGAACTTTCAGCCGACGATAGTCTCAGAGTTTTAGCCGACCTCGAACTCAGGCTAGTTGCTCATTTTCACAGCAAAAACTGCATCCATAAATTTATCGCCGAATTTTAGCATGGAAATTGACACACTACTGCAGCAAATTGATATTGGAGAAGACCAAGAATATGAGTTTAAATCAGCCGAGGGAGGCTTGCCAAAAGACATTTGGGAAACTCTTTCAGCTTTCGCTAATACCGATGGCGGTTACATTATTTTGGGTGTTAGTGAAAAGAAACCTAGATTAGAAATTACAGGAGTGCGTAACCCTAAAAATCTTCAACAAGAGTTTTGGGATAACCACAATAATAGTCAAAAACTGAATATTGCCCTCTGTTCTAATTCAGACGTAGAAGTAAAAAAGATTAATGAATATCAGCTTCTCATTATTCATATTCCTAGAGCTACCCGAACTCAGCGTCCTGTATATATTAACAATAACCCAATGACTGGTACATATAAGCGAAATTATGAGGGAGATTATCGCTGTCATAAGGAGGAAATAGAGCAAATGTTTCGCGATGCCAGCAATGAACCTCAAGATTTTCAAGTTTTAGATAATTTTAATCTCAACGATATTGATCCTGAGACTCTGAAAGTATTTCGCCAACGGTTCAGCAATCGCGAACCCGATCATCCTTGGTTAGCATACAATGATCAACAATTACTCCATCAGTTAGGAGGATGGCGACGAGATAGAAATTCTAGCAAAGAAGGATTAACTGTAGCGGGTTTACTCATGTTTGGACGAGAACGCAGTATTTTAGATGCTTTCCCCCATTATAGTCTCGACTATCAGGAAAAATTATCTGATGATCCTGAAAAAAGATGGACATATCGCTTAACTCTTGATGGTAAATGGGAAGCTAATTTACTTAACTCTTATTATCGTGTTTATGGCAGATTAATTAATAATTTAGATGTTCCTTTTCAATTAGACAAAGATGCCGTTCGTAAAGATGAAACCCATGTTCATGAAGCTTTAAGAGAGGCTTTAGTTAATACTTTAATCCACGCCGATCACCAGTCTTCACGGCCTATAAAGGTGGTAAAATCTATCGATAGCTATCTGTTTTCTAATCCCGGTCGTCTGAGAATTCCCCTACAGCGTCTCTATGAAGGCGGCACTAGCGATCCTCGTAATCCTCATCTACAAAAAATGTTTCAAATGCTCGGATTAGGCGAAAAAGCTGGCTCTGGATTTGGAAAAATTCTTCGTGCTTGGAAAGAACAACAATGGTTGAGTCCCCTAGTTTCGGAAAAACTTGACCTAGAAGTTACATCTGTTAATTTACCGATGACAAGTTTTATTCCCGAGGCAGTTGAAGTGGAATTAAAAAGGATTATCGGGGATGCTTACCGTCAGTTAGGTGATCTTGATAGGATAATATTAGTATTAGCGCATCAATTTGAGGAAATTAGTAATACTGACATTCAGCGTTATCGATCAGAACATCCCAGAGATATTAGCGAACGCCTTCGTAATTTAGTTCAAAATGGCTGGTTACACCAGTCAGGTAAGTGTCGGGGAACACGCTACACCCTACCGAACCAGAATTCTTCAGCGCAACTTTCTCTATTACCAAGCTCCGAACATTACCCACCAAGCTCCGAACATTACCCACCAAGCTCCGAACATTACCCACCAAGCTCCGAACATTACCCACCAAGCTCCGAACATTACCAACAGTTAGAGGCAATTGCTGAACCCATACGCAGAAAAGGCCGCTCTACTAAAGACTCGGTACGAAAAGTGATTCTTGAACTATGCTCCCAACAATATCTACCCCTCCGAACATTAGCTCAACTGCTCGGAAGAGAACCTGATACTATTCGTAATCACTATGTCAACCCGATGATAGATGAGGGATTGCTGAAGCTTAAGCATCCCGAACAAAGGAACCATCCTCAACAAGCTTATCGAACAGTATCTCGATCGCATTTCCTATCAGCGCAAGATGAGTAAACACCCGCTCCTCCCGCCATTGCTCATAGTTAAAAACGAAAGGAAAAGGGCAGTAAATCCGAGAGATTAAGCAGACTACATCGGCAAGCCGCTAATTTAGCGAGCGATAGCTAACTTACCACTTAACATTTCCTTGACCATTTGAGCGGTAGCAGGGGCCAATAAAACCCCGTTGCGGTAGTGTCCCGTGGCCAGAATGACGTTATCGTATCCGGGCAAATATTCGATGATGGGAGCGGATTTTTTCTCCGGTCGCGGTCGCTTACCAGACCAAGTACGCACGATCGCACCCGCAGCCAAAGAGGGACAAAAAGTGATCGCCTGTTGATACACTTGTTCTAACAGGGCAGTATCAGGGATAATTTCGCCCTTTTCGTCCATAAATTCCACCGTTGCTCCAATCCAGTATTCCGCTCCGGCCAAAGGCAGAATATGCAGGTCATTTCCCGTTAAAATCGGCTTAAAATCGGAACTTTCTAAGGGTTGCGTCAATTTTATCTGTAAAGCTTGCCCTAAAACCGGTCGGATCTCCACTGGATGGCTAAGAGTTTCCGTTAAAGCAGTGGAACCAATTCCCGCAGAAAGAATCAAAAAGTCGCTTTCCTCTATACCATTAGAACTATAAATGTGGGTGCATTGCCTCAAATTAGAGCCTTGAAGCTCTGTCTTCTCGAAATTTTCAACTTTTACACCAAATTGACATTTAACCCCCCTTCTTGCCGCAGCAGTGACGAGAGCCTCCGTGAGCAGGACCGGATTAATTTGATGATCCCTGGGCGAATAGATGGCACCATGGAGATGCTCACTGGCCACTTGGGGACATTTTTGGTTTAAAGTCTCTTTATCCCAGATTTCTAGACAATATCCCTGTTCTTGGCGGATTTGCGCTAAATTGCGCCAATTTTCTTCTTCTTCAGCACTCGATCGCAGGAGGACAATACCATCACGGTAACAGGGAATAGTCAGTCCGGTGAGGGATTCTAGCTCAGGAAGGAGGGTTTCGTAACGTTTTAAACTTTCTTGCCGCAGTTTCCAAGCTCTACCTTTAGTTTTATGGCTGATAATACCCATTAAAATCCCTAAAGCTGCCCCAGTTGCTCCTTGTCCCGGTTTTTTTTCATCGATGAGGGTAATTTCTAATCCTTCGATGGCACTTAATTCGTAGGCAATGGTGGCCCCCACTATCCCCGCACCGATGATGACAATTTTAGTCATAAACTCCAGAGGTTATTTTTCTAGCAGCAACAGGACTAAAAAAGGGTTGAGGCTGCATCTCACATTTGCAGAAATACGGACAATCAGCAATTAAGTAGGTGGGTGGAATTAAATATAAGATGAACGTAGGTTGGGTTGAAGTATGAAACCCAACCCCCGATTATGTTACGAAGTGCGCTAACCCATCCTACAAATAATTGTGCCTCCCTACTTATCAGTGACTTTTAAATTATTACAAATATATCAGCAGCTGCCTGTAAGCATCTCACCGAAAAACTAATGCGCTCCAGGGTTTGGGGGGTTCTACCCCCCAAAGACTTGGATTGAGTGATAAAATCGGAAGTAATTACCAATTTTAGAAGACAGTTTACATTTAAAAATCCCAACTCAACAGATTTACAAAAATGAGATGCACCCAGGGTTGAACAGATTTCAACCCCGATAATTAATTACAGAACCCGGAAAATAAAAGGATAACGGAAAACCTTATAAGCATCGTTCCAGACTTGCAGGATAGCAAGAATGGGGAGAACAATATTCACCACAGCAAGAATCGGTAAGAGTAAATAACCGATTAAAACCCAAACTAGAATCCCTACAATTAGGTAGTATAACCACATATTCAGGTAAGCTAACCCCCGACTAAAGTGCGGGGGCTTTCACCTACGCACTCAATCAGTTGGTCTTGTCGTAGCCCTAAATCTACTGGACAAGCTAATAGATTTGAGCCTCTAGGCTGGCTTACACTCAGCCCCACTAAAGCTATCATCAATGAACCATTTAAATCAGCGTCACCAATCCAACCACACTTTTGATTGCTGCATTTAAACACCTTGTTGCTTCTCAGTCCAATATGCAGACAACAATGACAGGTTTGCGATGTATAGGCGGGGTTAATTGCTGTTACCTCAACTCCTTCTTTAATTCCTTTATATTCTAGGAACGTCCTTAACTGATAGAATGCCCAAGAATTAGACCTTCTTCTTTCAGTTTTGTTTCTAGGCTTTTGATTGGTTCTTTCTCGAATACCCGTTAAATCCTCAATAGCAATAAACGATTGAGACTGCTTGGCTTCGCTGACAATAGCTTTGGATATATTATGGTTTAACCATGTTTGAAACCTTCTTTCTCTGCCCGATAACCGTTTCAGGATTTGACGACATCTGCGTCTAGTTGACCTAGTGCCTTGGGTAGCTTTTCTTTGTAAAGAAGCTCTTACACGATTAAATTTGTCTCTTTTGTCTTGAATCTCTTTACCTGACCATGATTGATTATTAGATGTAACTGCTATATCTCGCCTCCCAAAATCAACCCCAATTACATTATTGGTTTTAATTGGTTTTGGGGGTTCACTTTTGATTTGGATATGGATATACCAGTCTTTGTCTTTATGTAAACAAACTTGTGCTGAAGTTGGGTTTTGACCTGAGAGTTTACCTAGATGATAATTACTTACCCTCATTGGGACTTTTACCCGTTTTCCGGTTGTACTGATACTAACTAAGTAGTCCTTTTCAACTACCCGAAAAGTACGGGAATCACAATCAAAGCTAGTAGCCACAAATCCTTTGACTTTCTTGCCTTTGTGTTTAGCAGTTAAGCGATTAGCTGCTACCCTAGCACAAGCTCTAACTACATGGTTGGCAGTTAATCCAAAACGTTCTTTAACCTCTTGGTAACAAACGGCTTGAATAGAGTTTCTGTTAGTCAAGTTAGTCTTAACGTTTTGATTAATCCAGTTGCAAGCATCCGCAAACGCCGTCGCAGTCTCATTTAGTAATTGACGCTGCTCAGAAGTAGGTTGGAGTTTGACAACTAGGGTTAAGATTTGTTCCATGACTAACTTAAAACTCACATGGTGACATTTTAAGCTAAAATCCTATAAATGTCAAGGCGGATAAATCCGCTCGTGTCGCTTTTCCTCTCCGCTCTAAAGAGACGAGGCTTCCAAGCTCCCATATACTTCTCGTGAAAGTTTAAAGCTTCTTTGGCGTTTTCCTTCACCGTTTCATCATCAGAAATGAAATAAATAGCTAAAGGAATCCCCACCGATACCAGCGTAGCACTCAAAAAGATCGAAGCATGACAAGCCACGGATAGGAGTCTTTTTTTGGTTAAATTTTCACTCATGACCATCGGGTTGATCCCCCTAAAATTGGCGGAGAAAGCGGATATCGCTATTATAACAACGGCGAATATCGTCTATCTCATGTAATACCATAGCAAATCTTTCCACGCCAAAACCAGCAGCAAAACCCGTATAGATTTGGGGGTCATAACCGACTGCTTTTAAGACATTGGGATCCACCATACCACAGCCCATCACCTCCAACCATTTGCCTTTCCACTGCACATCTACCTCGGCCGAGGGTTCGGTAAAAGGGAAGTAGGAAGCGCGGAATTTAACCGGTAAATCGGCCCCAAACATTTGCTTAAGAAATTCTTTAATTGTTCCTTTCAAATCCGTAAAAGTTAATCCCTTATCCACCGCTAATAATTCCACTTGATGGAAAACCGCGGAATGGGTTGCATCCACGGTATCACGACGATAAACCCGGCCCGGGGCCACAATCCGAATCGGGGGTTCGTGACTTTCCATGTAGCGAATCTGAACCGGGGAGGTATGGGTCCGCAATAAACGACCATCCCTCAAGAAAAAAGTATCCTGCATATCCCGGGCCGGATGGTCAGCAGGGATATTTAAAGCCTCAAAATTATAATAATCCGTTTCTACCTGCGGCCCAGTGGCGATGGTGTAACCTAGACCGACGAAAATATCGATCATGCGATCAACTGTGCTATTTAAGGGGTGAATTCGCCCTAAAGGACGGCTAAGAGCAGGTAGGGTGACATCGAGGGTTTCCGCCGCTAATTTCGCTTGAATTTGGGCATTATTTAGACTTTCTCGCTGAGATTCCAGCAGCGATTGTACTAATTCTTTTACCTCATTAGCGATCGCACCTATTTGGGGTCTTTCCTCGGCACTTAATTTGCCCATTTCGCGTAAAATCTGCGATAATTCTCCTTTCTTACCCAGATAATTCACTCTTAGCTGTTCTAGGTCTTCTAGGGTTGTTGTTTGTTTGATGGAATTTTCCGCTTTCCCTGCTAGGGTTTTTAGGGCAGTTTCGATCGGATGGCAGGATAAACTCATAACTAGGGCATTTTATAGGCAGCATTCTAGTCTAGTTTATCTGCTCGGGTGGCGAGAGCGGGAGAATCAATAAAAGCTAATGGCTATGTGCTAGGATGGAAGTTGAGAATAAAAGTCGGCACTGCGGCTCGTTGTCAGTATTAATGGTCAAAGCGTTTCTGTTTAGTATTGGTTCAGCTAGTTCCCGAAATCTTGGTTCTCTACAAATCTGTTGTTTTTATCTGTGCAAGGATAGGTTTTATGTCAATTTATGTTGGTAATCTCCCCTTCGAGGTTGACCAAGAAGACGTAGTGGAGGTTTTTACCGAATATGGTAAAATTAAGCGCGTTCACCTCCCCATGGATCGGGAAACGAAAAGAAAACGCGGCTTCGCTTTCGTGGAAATGGAAACCCCAGAGCAAGAATCGGCCGCTATTGCCGCTCTTGACGGCGCTCAATGGATGGGACGAGAATTAAAAGTCAATCAAGCTCGTGAAAAAGAACCCAGATCTTCCTTCGCTGCTGGCGATCGCAATCGGGAGCGTCGCTACTAATCCCCGATCGTAACCATTCTAGGCTATGATCGCTTAACTTCTTTTCATTGTCAATAGGGGAAGTGATCGCTCGTTTCCCCGCTTGTCTATCTAATATCCCAAGGAGATTCTTGTGGCTAAACGTCGTAATTTGAAAAAAGAAAAAGCCGAACGCAACCGCGCCTACGCTCGTCAATTCCGGGCCGCCTCTAATCGTACCACCACCAGAGGAGGTAGAGGCGGTTATTCCAGCGATCAAAGACAATCTTCGGAAAATGAAGGGGCAGCCGATACTTAATCTGCTGACCTAGTTAAACTAGCAATAAAAGCCATAGCTTCGCTTTTATTGCTGACTATTCCATCTAAAGTCGCCCCCAACACCGCCGCAAGTAACGATTTAAACTGGGGACCGGGTTGATAACCCAAAGCTTTTAGGTCATTGCCGTCGATAGGAGCCTCAATCTGCGACCATTTAGTTAAATATTGCCAGATTAAAGCCCGAATCCTAGTCTGACTCCTCACCGCCACCAATAACAAACTAGGAACCTGATAACCATTGAAAAAGCTGACAATTTGACTAACGGGTCGATCATAAGCAAAATTATTGCTAATCTCCCTTTCCATAACTTCTAGTTTTTGTAAACGCTCCACAGTATCTTTAGGCAATTGTAAATTATTAGCGATCGCTATTCTTTCCCCCACAGCCAGAGAAGCGATTAATAATTCCAACCGCATTAACCAAACATTCACTGGCAATTCCAGACTTAAACAATCTAACCAACGACTGAGACAGCGCAATTGTCGCCATAAAGCCCGATTTAAACTTAAATCCCCGTGTAAACAGTGCAAAGCCCCCAAATCAGCCAACTTTTCTAAGGCACTTTCCCAGTAATCCGCCTCTAAAATATAATTCAACTCCGCTTTTAAACGGGACTGTAAAGCGGGTGCATTCTGATTTTGTTGCCGTGAGCGATCATAAACTCCACTTTCGATCGCATACCTAATATAGTTTTCTGTCAAGGGTTCAATAACAAATCTTAACCGAGTGGCAAAACGCACCGCTCGATAGATGCGCGTCGGATCCTCAATAAAACTATTAGCGTGTAAAACCCGGATTTGTTGGGCGCGTAAATCCAACATACCGCCAAAAAAGTCGAGTAATTCCCCCTCTTTCGGCGAAGTTAGGCGAATTGCCAGAGCATTAATCGTAAAATCCCTTCTATACAAATCCTGTCGAATCGAACTAGCCTCCACTTGGGGATTACTGGCGGGATAGGGATAGAATTCCGTGCGTGCCGTGGCGATATCCACCCATAACGAGCCAAAACGCTCATCTTTGTGCCATAACAAAGCCGCCGTCTGAAATTCGCCGTGAATCGATAACCGGACCCCCGGATAAATTTCCTGTAAACAATGAGCCAACTCTACCCCCGCACCCACATCGGCGGCGCGATGGCAGCCATCCACCACTAAATCGATATCCTGTAAGAGTAAAGTATCCCTTTCTGTCGCTAACAATAAATCGCGCACCGCACCCCCAACCAGATAGAGATGCCAACCGCGTTTTTGAGCGGCAGCGGCAGCAGCTTGCAGGAATGACCATAAAATCGGCTCTAAACGCTCTTTAATCGCCGGTAAAAGACAGGAAACCAAAGCAACCCCTTCAAAACGCACCCGCTCATTTTGATGAATCTGTCTTAATACATCTGTACGAGTGACGATACCGACTAACTGCCCATTTTCTAGTACAGGTAAACGCCCCAAATCATACGTTACCATCAGCGACTCGATTTCCTGAAGAGAAGTGTCCGGGGTAATAGTTTTCGGATTACAAGTCATGTATCCCTTCACGGGAGAGCGAGAAAAGCCGTGATGGAGAGCTAAATCGAGGTCACGACGAGAAATCACTCCAACTAAGCGATCCTGCTCATCTACCACCGATAACCCCGAATGGCCGTAACGGAAAAGGATGCGCTCGGCTTGAGATATGGAAGTATCGGGACGAATTGTTCGCACTGGGGAAGACATTAAATCCCTAGCAGTGGGAGAAGGAGGAATTTGAGCAATTAAGTCCCCCAGCAGTTGGTTTAACTGTTGAACTGGCTGAACATCGCGAAAACTCACCGAAGCGGCCTGAGCATGACCACCACCGTTATAGGGGGAAAAAAGCTGATATAGATTCACTCCATCGATTCTAGAGCGGCCAATCACAGTTAAACGCTGTCGGGATTTATCTTCCTCGTCTTTACTATAACTATGGCCAAAAAGTAACGCATCACTATCGGATAATTCCAGTAGGCGCTCGGCTACACTAGACAAACCCGGGATAAAATCGGCAGTATGGAGGAGAACGTGGGCGATTTTCCGGTCATAAATCGTTTTAATCTCTAGATTTTCCCAAGCAAGGCTAAATAACTCCTGTAAGCGCGGGGAAAAACTCGGTTGACAGTATTGGGCGATCGTTTTAATGTTAGCAGCACAGGTCATTAACCAAGCCAAAGCATAGGCATCCCTGGGGGTACTACCGGCAAAAGTCAGGGAACCGGTGTCAACGTGAATACCGAGTGCCATTACCGTTGCTGCCATCGAGTTTGGTTTAATCTGGGCTTTTTGTAAAGCTTCGACAATTAAAGTTGTCGTGGCTCCCACTGCTTCTAAATGGACGCTAGAGGCGTGAATATCACTTTCACTATCCAAATGATGATCATACAATTCGATCGCCTGTAAATGCCCTAAATCGAGCCACTGGGAGGCTTTTCCCAGACGCTCCCGCCACTGATTATCAACGATAATTAAAGAGCGAATCAGGGACGGATTGACACTACGCAGTTCAATTAAAGCGAATTCATCCCGATGCAGGGCCAAAAATTCCCTCACTGTTGGGTGCGCTCCCCCCGTTAACACAATCCTGCTACCCGCTTTCAGCAACGATAAACCCACCGCTGCCCCCAAAGCGTCAAAATCCGCCGTTTGATGACATAAAATTAAATCCATAGTTCTTTTTGGGGTTTTAGGGGTTGGGTGCTTTTCAGTTTTTTTCTCCTCACTCCCCCACATTTCCATTTAAGTAACAAAATTTGGTAGGGTACTATATCAGGGAGAATTATCTAATATCAAGTGTTTTAGGAGAACCCAATCATGTCTATTGTCTTTCAATTTTTTCTCATTGCCCTAGTTTTATTTTCCTTGCTGATGGTGATTGGTGTCCCCGTTGCCTATGCTTCCCCCCAAAACTGGGACCAATCGAAACCCCTTCTCTATGTGGGTTCGGCAATTTGGGCGATTTTAGTCGTTGCCGTCGCTATTTTAAACTTTTTAGTGATTTAGTCTTCATCAGGAGTTAGGAGTCAGGAGTCAGGAGTTAGGAGTCAGGAGTCGGGAGATTATTTTTATTTATTCTCCCTTATCCCATCCCCCATCCCCCATCCCCCATCCCCTTTTGCCTATGACTGTTTTTGAGGGAAATTTTACCGAGGATATATCGTCCTTGCGCTTTGCGATCGTGATTGGTCGTTTTAACGATCTGGTCACTGATAAACTGTTATCAGGCTGTCAAGACTGTCTCAAGCGTCACGGGGTTGATGTTAATCCCGACGGTACACAAGTAGATTATATCTGGGTACCGGGTAGCTTTGAAGTGCCAATGGTAGCCCGTCAAGTCGCCCTTTCCCACCGTTACGATGCCGTTATTTGTCTAGGGGCAATTATTCGCGGCCAAACGCCCCATTTTGATTACGTTGCTGCCGAGTCCGCCAAGGGTATCGCCGCGGCCGCTTTTCAGACAGGTGTTCCCGTTGTCTTCGGTATTCTCACCACTGATACTCTACAACAGGCCCTCGAACGAGCCGGGATTAAAAGTAATTTGGGCTGGAATTATGCCCTATCTGCCCTAGAAATGGCTAGTCTCATGCGTCAATTGCGCCCCCGGAATGAAGATAAACCCCTAGAATTATTGCAAAATAATCCCCAACAGGCACTGATAGAAGGCTAAGAAAATTCCCCCAGCATTTAGGGTTTTAGGTGTCCCCACTCCCCCGGAGTTCCACTGATGAGCGCAGCCCAACAGAACAAATATATTAACCAACTCAGCCAGCAATTAGTCAACGCTATCGAGAGAATCAAGACTCTGGAATTAGATTTAGAACCAGAGGGGCGGATTACGGCAGCTTTTGACGCTATGAAACGGCCTATAGATGAAAAATTCGCCGCCATTGACAAGCGCTTTGAGCGCTTGCAACATCAGTTCAACCGACTACAGGCTAAGATAGAAGTGGTTCTCGAAGCTATTACCGGTTTGGGGGATTTGCCAGAAGATGAATTATTGTAAAAAAATGCTCCAAACCACTTGACAAATGCTCTGAGATGTGGCAGAATCGGGAGAGTGTGAAAAAGGGCTTGCGGGCATAGCTCAGTGGTAGAGCGTCACCTTGCCAAGGTGAATGTCGCGCGTTCGAATCGCGTTGCCCGCTTGAAAAAATCTTGAAATATACCTTAAGGTCAGGATGAATAATTTAGGGATATACCTTAAGATGGGAATTACCCGTGAGCTAATAGGGTTGAGGATTTTGGGCAACCGTTGAATACCTTAGCCATTGACCACGAGCAACTAAAAACAAACGTTGATCAACAAAAATTTAGCTTGTGCGACCGCATAAATATACCAAAATCGACCAACACCAAGACTATCCCTGTCCCTGTCGTCGGAAAGGGACATTATGCCCGATTTTATTGACCGATGCCTTTGGCTGCGATCGCTGTCAACAGATATTTGTGCTACAGGAAAACGGCCAAATTATCGAACAATTAGCCCCCCACTATCCCTATAAACGCACTTGGCGCTGGACGGGATTTCGTTGGGTGAGTACCAATCAGCGCCTTGGGCAAGAGGTATTACCCCTAATGATGGGGATAATTCTGTTATTATTGATCGTCTGGCTACCCTTAATTTTGAAATCACCCCCGGGGGTAAGCGTGATTTTTGGGGCAATTCTAGTTATGCTATTAGTTATTTTGCCCGCATTCATCTTTTGGTTAGCCTATCGACGCTAGACAAGAATCTATGATCGAAAGTTCCTCCACCCCCCCCCTGACGATCTTTAAGCAAGCATACAATGCTTTTCTGGCTCTAGGTCAATTTAATGGCAATGAAAGAAATCGCGGAGTAATTGCGATCGCTAAGGGCATTAAAACTGGCTTTGATCGCATTTTAGAAGCCAATACCCTCGATTTAGAAGTCAGTCGAGAGATGGCCGTCTCGGAACAAATGATTCGCTGGTTACGGTTAACTCCCGAACGTTTAGAGACGACGGTGGAGGTATTGCAGCAACTAGCGGAAGCATCGGATCCGCTGCAACAGGTAATTAACGCAGCCTATCAACTTAATCCTTCCCAAACCTATTGCCAAAGGATGCCTTTAGGAGTGATTGCCTTCGTCTATGAGGGTTTTCCCGAATTAGCAATGGTAGCGGCGGGATTTTCCCTAAAAAGTGGCAATAGTTTGATTATTCGCGGTTCCAATGCCTCTAGTCATTCCGATGGGGTGATTACGGAAATCATCCAAGAAGCTTTGGAAGATGTGGGTTTACCCGTGGATTGTGTCAGTGGTTTACCCTGCGATTCTAGTCCCTCCCTAGAGGAGTTGGTGACGCAGGAAAATTATGTTAATTTGATTATTCCCTACGGTCGCCCTAGTTTAATCGGTCAGGTGAGTCAATTGGCCACGGTTCCCGTTTTGCGCGCGGCTATGGGAAACTGTTATTTGTACTGGTCTCCTAGTGGCGATTTGGAGTTAGCCCGTCAGGTAATTATCGATAGTCATGGCAGCATACCGGATCCGGTTAACGCGATCGAAAAAGTTTTAATTAGTCCCCATCAGAATTCTTCGACTTTAAGCCGTTTGTTTAAAAGTTTGCAGGAAAAAGGCTTTAAATTGCGGGGAGATACCCGATTAGCGGCGGATTTTCCGGAACATTTAACCATTGCTACCGATAATGATTGGCAAAGACCCTATTTAGAAAAAACGCTGGCCTTTAGGTTAGTGGATACCCTCACTGATGCGATCGCTTGGATTAATAAGTATAGTAGTGGTCATGCCGATTGTATTGTCACCGAATCCTATCGAGAAAGCCGTCAATTCGCCATGGAGTCCGATAGTGCTTTAGTTTATATCAATTCTTCACCCCGATTTGATCGCAATCCCAAACAGGGAGAATCGGTATTTTTGGGCATTTCCAACCAAAAAGGACAGCGCCGGGGCTTAATCAATCTAGAAACCTTTACCACCCTTAAACAGGTAGTGCAGGGGTAGTTTTTTGGCTTCTTCGTTACTCTTTATGCTAAACCAATAGACAAGATGCCAAGACAACATACTTCTAAACAAAAAACTCCGAAAGTTTCTAAATCCATAGCCCCTTCGTTTTATTAGTTATAGTTGCATCTCCTAAAACTGCACTAAGTAGTCGGACATAAATTATGTCGTCTGTCTTAAGAAATGTAATTCTGGCAATTCTTGCTGACTCCTGACTCTTGACTCCTGACTCCCACGGTTAACTTTACTTTTGTCCGACCACTTAGCAACAATCAGGCTATCCCAAAATGAAAGTAAGTAGCGATCTCGTAATTTCACGGCATACTCAAGCGTTTTGAGGGAAACAGGTAGGATTTCACCCCCTTGTGTCAATTCTTCAAGTAGATTTTGCCTCTGTAAATTATTAAACCCTGCTTTGCGGATTAAATTTGAGCAAACCTCATTAACAACTTGTGTACTAATTATCAAGTTTCCTTGATTCGTAATATTTGTAGCTATTTGTTGCTTAGGGATGGCATTAGTATCGCTACAATTAACAATGAAGCGATACAGCCAAATATTAGAATCAATAAAGAAGGGTTGAGATTCACCAGCGTTCATTCGCTTCTTCTCTGGTAAGAGGATGGAAGTCTTCAATTTTAATCGGATTTGCTGTTAACTGGGCGATTATACCCGTTTCTGACCATTTTTGGGAAGTAAGCTGGGAAATTGAATTGGATTCTATAATGAGTTTAACGCACTGTCCTTCATTGAGTTGGAGATTACTAAGAGGACGTAAAACGCCATTTTCAAAGACGGCTTCACAGTTTTGTTGCGGCATAACTCAATCCTTAATTCTAAATTACTATTATTTTAACCGATGATCGTGTCTAAATTATGATTTTTTTGATTGTTTGATTGACTATAATTTTTCTTGGCTAAGCTAAAACGCACTTAAACCACCTAAAATAGAAATAGTAACTTTAGAAAAGTCCTACTTATGCCAGCCAAAGATTTCCTAGATTTAGAAGAAAAGAAAAACTTACAAAAAGCTCTTA
>SFAU01000078.1 GCA_007096045.1 Microcystis novacekii Mn_MB_F_20050700_S1
TCGATCCTTGTACAGCAACATTTTTGAAGATTATCAACTACTAATAAATAATTAACTGAAAGTCCCTCCCATTATTGTTTCTATCGTTTGTTTTCGGATTTATGCAAGAGGTCTATTCTCCCACTCGTGCCGATGTGCGGAATTGTCTGACGAAATTAACCGCCGTTTTTGCTGAACTACAGCGACAGTCCAAACGAGAAAACATCCCCTACAATGAGGAAAATTTGCCCCGTTTATGGATTCTTGCTCCTGTGGTTAGTCAAACCATATTAAACGGTTTTGGGGCGGCCTTAGACCCGAATTGGCCCGAAGGGGTGTATTTCTTGCCTCCTTTACAGCGCACGGCTATTATTGCTATCAATCAACTTCCCGTCAATCCCCAAACCCTCTGGTTAAGGTTATTGGGTAAGGGTAAAACTCAGAATCAAGCCGTGGGAGAGCTGCTAAAATTACCATTAGGGAACAACTACCGTCAAAATGTCATAGAACTATTAGTTAGTTGGCGGGTGAGCGTGGAAATACAAAATATTTTAGAAGAAGAAGATCGAGAGGTGTTTATGACGTTATCGCAAACTTATCTGGAATGGAAAGAAGCAGTGAGACGACAAGCTAGACAAGAAGCTCTTGAAGAAGGTCGTCAAGAAGGTCGTCAAGAAGGTCTTGAAGAAGGTCGTCAAGAAGGTCTTGAAGAAGGTCTTCAAGAGGCGCGTCGGGGGATGATCGAGAATTTACTACAAGTGCGCTTTGGACAGTTAGATGATTCCTTTAATCCCGTGATTGAGGGATTGTTATCCTTATCCCCCAGCGAATCTAGCCGTTTATTGATAGAATCTAGCCGCGAGGACTTATTTCAGCGTTTTCACGATATAACTCCCCAGTAGAAGGGAGCAGGAGAGAAGGGGAGAAGGGGAGAATAAATAAAAATAATCTCCCGACTCCCGACTGGGAGCATCTCACCTTTGTAACCCCTAAATCAGGTTTTTATGTCAAGCTATTTTGAAAACCTTGCTAGAAAACAGTTTTAGGGATAAGTATAATTACTCACTTGCATAAATGAGATGCTTCTAACCCAATGTTGGTTAAAGATAAGCAAAAGTTATTTTTCGACTCCAAAAACTTGAGAATATTTAAATTAACATTCCGCAATATTTATAAATTCTTAAAAATTAATTGAGAAAGATTTTTATTTAACAACGATGTTACAGTGGTAACAGCGATTTGATAGAATTTCATAATGGGTTATTCTGTGCTTTTTTGGGCAGCAATGGTTGAAACCCTTGCCACACCTACAAGGTAATCCTGATGAAGACAGGTAAATTAGTCGATTTCACCCACAACGATGATCTTTTTTTTGTGTAGTTTTATTGCAAAAAAAAAGTTTTTTTGACAAAAAGCACAAAGTATGCAGTAGTAGTTATGGCAGAGTGGGGAAGTGGGGAAGTGGGGAAGTGGGGAAGTGGGGAAGTGGGGAAGTGGGGGAATTTCAACTAAAACCCTAAAACCCCAACACCCTATCACCCCAAAACCCTATCACCCGACCACCGATCACTGAATTTACCGTTTAGCGGCAACAATGGCAAAAACGGTAGTATGGGGATCATCTTTTAAAGTCACCCCTGCCGGCATTTTTAAATCACCCACGAGCAGGGATTGCCCCACACCGATCCCCGACACATCAAATTCGATCACTTCTGGGATATTATCGGCAATACAGGAGACATTAACTTCGTTAACGAACTGTTCGATTAAACCGCCCTGTTTAGTCCCGATCGCTTCTCCCATAGCTTTAATCGGAACAACGATATCGAGCTTACCGTGGGCAGATACTGAGAAGAAACTGAGGTGATAGAGATTTCTTTTCCAAGGATGAGATTGTACCTCTTGGATCAAAGCTTTTCCCGTCCAGGGCATTTCGGGAACATTCACATCCACCAAGGTATTATTTACCGAAGCTTTTTTCAGCAGGGTTAAGGCCGCTTTTTCTCCCACCACGAGGGAAACCGATTCCGTGCCGTTGTGGCCATAGAGAACCGCCGGGATCAAACCCTGACGACGCAGGGCTCTGGGGTTAATATTTTCGGGTCTTTTTTGACATTCAACGCTAACTTGCATAGTTGACTAATCCTCTTTAGCAATGATTTAAAATTCGTGATTATCCCAAGGCGAGCCATTTTCGTCCAAAAGAGCGCGTTTTGGACCATGAATGGGGTCTTCAACGATGATAGTTTGGTCGCGACTAGCTCCTAGGGAGATAATAGCGATCGGTACTTCCATGAGCGCCCCTAGGAATTTTAGATAATCGAGGGCCTGTTTGGGCAGGTCTTCCAGACTGCGACAATCGCTGGTGGGTTGTTGCCACCCCGGCATCGTTCGGTAAATCGGTTGACAACGGGCGAATTCCATCGCACTGCTGGGCAAATGGCGACAGGTTTTGCCGTCCAATTCGTAGGCAACACAGACTTTGATTTCCTCTAGGGTATCGAGAACATCTAATTTGGTGATCGCTAGACAGTCTAAACCATTGATTCGCACTGCGTAACGACCGATAACCGCATCAAACCAACCACAGCGACGACGACGGCCGGTGGTAGTCCCGAATTCCGCCCCACGATCGCATAATAACTGCTCGATCTCCCCCTCTAATTCCGTCGGAAATGGACCTTCACCTACCCTAGTAGTGTAAGCTTTGGCCACACCGATGACTCGATCGATTACCGTTGGACCAATGCCAGAACCCACACAAGCACCCCCAGCGATCGGATTGGAGGAGGTAACGTAGGGATAGGTTCCGTGATCGAGGTCGAGTAAGGTGCCTTGGGCTCCTTCAAAAAGAATATTCTTACGCTTGCGGATTGCTTCGTAGATTTTTAGGGAACTATCGACCACATGGGGACGCAGTTTCTCGGCATATTCTAGATATTCCTCGATCACCGTCTTCGCATCTAAAGGCGGTAAGTTATATAACTTTTCTAAAATGACGTTTTTATAATTGATCGTCCATTCTAGTTTTTGCCGCAGATTCTCGGTATTGATCAAGTCGATGACTCGAATACCGATGCGCTCGGATTTGTCGGCATAGGTGGGGCCGATACCCCTTCCCGTGGTGCCGATTTTATATTTACCCCGTTTTTCCTCGGCTGCTTGATCGAGCAGCCGATGATAGGGCATAGTGACATGAGCCGTTTGCGAGATATAGAGATTATCGGTGGTAACATTGAGGGCGTGTAATTGCGCCATCTCTTTGAGTAACACCGAGGGATCTATGACTGTTCCCGAGCCGATTATACATTCCGTATCCGGGTAGAGAATCCCAGAGGGAATTAGATGGAGTTTGAACGTTTGCTCCTCGACGACGACGGTATGACCCGCATTTACGCCACCTTGAGAACGTACCACCACATCCGCCGATCGACTCAGCAGATCCGTGATTTTTCCTTTTCCTTCGTCGCCCCACTGAGCGCCGATTACAATAACGTTAGCCAAGGTATTTTAGTCTAGCTAAAGTTCACACAAACTATTATTGTCCCTCTTGGCGAATACAACTGTCAAGTTATCTCTCTTAGCTAATTGTCGGGAGAAGGCGAGGGTAAAACTCGCCTATTTTCAGGGTTTATTGACCTTCCCGACTGATTTGACGCTCGATAGTTTCGATAGCGGCATTTAATCCCGCTAGACGGGTTTCAAGGTCATCGCGCATCCATTTGAGGAATGTTAATTTACGCTCTTGACATTCTTGGCGGGAAGTGCTGCCACAAGTGTTGAAGAAGAAGGGAAACATAGACTAAGAGGCCTGCTATAACTCTACGTCTCCTATGTTGACGAAAATTTCTGAAAAAGTCTAACCGTTAAGTCGCCATAATAACCACAGACCTAACCCAAAACCGCAAAAATTAGGCAGCCAGGCAGCTAGGAAGGGGGAGAGGGTGGCGGTTAGTCCCAAGCTGCCCACTAAGAAGTTTAAAAGATAATAGAGAAAAACAATAGCGACACTGAGACCGAAACTGGTTCCACGACCGATTCTTTGCGGTAGAGAACCCAAGGCACAACCTATGGTAGCAAAGACGATACAGACAAAGGGAAAGGCGATTTTTTGCTGGATTCGCACTTGAAAAAACCTGACTCTTTTCTCATCGCCACTGAGTTTGAGCAGTTGCACATATTCGATCGCCTGTGGTATGTTCATCTCGTAGGGATCGCGGCTTTGACGAGCAAAATCGAAAGCGGAGCGAGATAAAGCGATTTTTTCGGCTTTGAAGGGGATAACTTGGCTATAGGAGGCGTTAGGGGGGGTTAATTCATAGATAATGCCGTTAAAAAAGTCCCAGACGTTATCGACGGCATTCCAACGGGCCGAATCGGCGATAATAATTTGATTTAATTCTTGTTTTAGCCAACGGATAACGGTGACAGTTTTCATCTTTTCCCCGTCAAATTGTTCGGCATAAAATAAACTTCTTAAATTGCGATTAATCGTACCGTTTTCTAGGGTTTTCATTTCATAGTCTGGATAATAAAAGTCTTTATTTTTCCAAAAATTTGCTTCTTTATTAATTTTCTGCACTAAAATTTCTGTGGCTCGATAATTAGCATTAGGAACCACATATTCGTTTAATAAAAATGTCACACCTGTAACTATTAAACTTAGGCAAAAAGTGGGTATAAAAAGACGGTAAAGAGTGACTCCACAGCTTTGCAGGGCAACGGTTTCGCTATCACTACTTAAACGTCCGTAGGTGATTAAAGTGGCCAATAAAAGAGAAACTGGCAGGGAATAAGTGACAAATTCTGGCACTTTTAACAGGAGAATTTCTAGGGCCGCAGCAAGGGGTAGATTAGCATCAACTACCTGATTAGCTAAATCGGAAAGATTGCCGATCGCTACTCCCAAAGAGGCAAATAAACCAACACTAAATAAAAATGGCGGTAGTAGTTGGCTGATCAGATAGCGATCAATGAGGGCAATACCTCCATTTACCCAGTAAGAAATCTTTTTCTTAATCATTGATTTTGGTTAACTCACTCCTCTTTCATCCCATTTCCTAACCCGCAGCTGTCTTGCTTATACCTTCGGTTAGCCTATCATATTTTGTCTTTGACGAAAAACACCGCCGGAAGTTGTATGATGGCGGGGAGAGTGGACAGAAGAGCCGGATTTGGTTAAGTGTAGATAATTTTTCTGTTCCTATTCCCCGATTATCCCTAGGTGAATTATGCTGCTAAACTGGCAAACTTTTACTATTCATAAACGAGTACCTTTAACGATTAGTCGCGGCACTACCAGCGAAAATACTAATATCTGGCTGAAAATTAGCGAGGAAAATATCGAAGGGTGGGGAGAGGCATCCCCTTTTGATATTACCAGCGAGGAGAAAAAACCCGATAAAATCCTGCAAGAATTAAACTTGATCGCTCCTCTTTTACAATCTTTTCACCCCTGTCAACGCCAAGAAATTGAGAAAATTTTATGGCAAAATCAGATATCTTCGGCTACTCGTGCCGCTATTGATACGGCACTGCACGACTGGTTAGGCAAAAAAGCTAATTTACCTCTCTGGCAAATTTTTGGACTCGATCGCTCTTTAATTCCGCCGGTTTCTGTTACTATCGGTTTAAATTCTCGAGAAAATGTGCAGAAAAGGCTGTTAGATTGGCTAGAAATCGGCGATTTTAGCTTATTAAAAGTCAAATTAGGCTCACCAGACGGTATAGAAGTCGATCGAGCCATAATTCTAGCTATTAAAGAAATTGTCCCCCATTTGCCCCTAACTGTCGATGCTAATGGTGGTTGGAAACTTAGCGATGCGGTGAAAATGTGCCAATGGTTAGAGGAAAAAGGCGTTATTTATGTGGAACAACCCCTATCCGCGGGACAAGAACGAGATTTAATTGATTTATCCCAAAAATCGCCCCTACCTATCTTCGTCGATGAAAGCTGTTTTTCTAGTCAAGATATCCCGAAACTGGCCGATCGAGTCCACGGCATTAATATTAAACTAATGAAAGCCGGTGGATTAGCCGAAGTGCAGAGAATGATTCATATTGCCCAAGCTTGCCGACTGCAAATTATGTTCGGATGTTACTCTGATAGCAGTTTAGCCAATACTGCCCTAGCACATCTTGGCCCGCTTGTCAACTATCTTGACCTAGATAGTCATTTAAATTTACGCGATGATCCCTTTACGGGTTTAAGCTTGGAAAGGGGACGTTTACAAACAAATAATTTGCCCGGTTTGGGTGTTAGTTTACGGACAGAAGATGACTAATTATTTGACTCCTGACAAGAAAGTAGCGATTCTTCTCCACGAAGGAATTAAAGGAACTCGCGGCAAAACCGGATTAAGTTATCTGCGTTACGGGAAAGCGCAGGTAGTGGCGATTATCGACGCAGAAAGCGCCGGCAGCGCCTTAAAAGAAGTGGCCGGAATCGATCACCCCTTGTCGATTGTTGCTAGTGTTAGGGAAGCTCTAACCTATCATCCCGATACCCTGTTAATTGGCATCGCACCCTCAGGAGGCATTTTACCCCCCCATTGGCTAGAAGAAATCAAAGAGGGGGTAAATGCAGGGTTATCCCTCGTTAATGGTCTCCATACACCCCTAAAACCCCTTTTTCCTCAGCTTAAACCGGATCAATGGATTTGGGATATCCGTCTGGAACCCCAAGGCTTAAAAATCGGGCAAGCGCGGGCGAAAAATTTAACCTGTCAGCGTATTTTAACCGTAGGCACGGATATGAGTGTGGGCAAAATGTCCACTAGCATCGAATTACATCGGGTTGCCGCAGAAAAAGGGCTAAAATCGCAATTTTTAGCCACTGGACAGGGGGGAATTATGATCGCGGGGAAAGGTGTACCCTTGGATGCAGTGCGCGTCGATTATGCTGCTGGTGCTATCGAGGCTTTGGTGTTAGAATCAGCAGAAAATAACGATATTTTGTTTATTGAGGGTCAAGGCTCCCTTTTACACCCCGGATCCACTGCTACCTTGCCCTTAATGCGTGGCAGTCAACCGACGGGGTTAATTCTCGTCCATCGTGCTGGACAAATTCACATCAAAGATTTACCCGATATTCCCATCCCTCCTCTAACAGAAGTGATTAAACTCTACGAAATGACTGCCAGCGCCGGGGGAAGTTTCGGGGAAGTGAAGGTAAAAGGGATTAGTTTAAACACTTTTCATCTTAGTCCGGAGGCGGCAGTTAAAGCTATAGAAACTGTGCAGGAGGAAACGGGGTTATTTTGTACCGATGTTGTCCGTTTTGGCGGTCAAGGGTTATTATCAGTGAGCAGTAATCAGTGAGCAGTGAGCAGTAATCAGTAAACAGTGATCGGCACTTCAGGGACTTGCGTGGGAATAATATCCCAGCTTTGAAAATCGCTCTGTAGAAGAATCAGACCAGCCCCAAAAGGTACATTATCAAAGCGCAAGTCCCTTATGGTAATATTTCTAAGGATTGCCAGAAAAGAAAGAGCACCAGGCTGCTGTTCCAATCGCTCCTCCTAAAAGGATAATTAACGTCCAAACTTGATTTTTTTGGGTTCCTTCCACTTTTTCTAGTCTTCTATCCATCCCATCGACTTTCTCAGTTAGTTTTGCTTGTCCTACTTCTAGCTTAGTTAGCCGTTCGTCGATTTTGTCAAATTTCTGGTTAAAATCCTTCTGTAGGCTGTCAAATTTCTGGTTAACATCCTTTTGTAGGCTATCAAATTTCTGGTTAAAATCCTTCTGTAGGCTATCAAATTTCTGGTTAACATCTTGTTGCAAGGTATCGATTTTTTGGTTAACTTCCTTGATGCTGTCTTTAATTTCCTTGAGGACAGATTCAAGACTATAAGTAACGGTTTCGTTAGACATTTTGGTAAAATCCCTGGGAGTAATGATAGTACAATAATTTTATCTCTAGATTACTGGAGAGAACGAATCTGCAATTGGTAATAATTCTCGTCTAAACCTTGATTCTGCTTGTTATTAACCGAATTAAGCTGTTTTTGCAGTGCCAAAATGCGATCGCTGGTAGCCGGATGGGTGCTGAGAATTGCGGGGGTAGAACCCCCCTGTTGTGCTAATTTTCCCATCAAGGAGATCATCGCCGTGGCTGCATAACCGGCCTCAGCTAGATTGTTTAAACCCAGTTGGTCTGCTTCTAATTCATCCTTGCGACTATTGGGAAGATTGTAGGCGAGATTGACTGCCAATTGTACCCAAGTTTTTGTGTCTAATCCCGCCGCGCTGAGAATCCCTTGGGCGAGGGCAGTATTGCGTAATTGGGTGATAGAATGACGACCGACGATATGGCCGATTTCATGGGCAATAACACTGGCTAATTCCGCCTCATTATCAGCAGTTTTAATCAATCCCGTGTGTAAATAGACAAATCCGCCCATAGTTGCGAAGGCGTTAATGCTATTGTCGCGCACTACTTGAAAAGTGTAGGGAATCTCAGGGCGATCGCTAGTTGCCGCTAATCGCTGCCCGATTTCTTGGACATATTGGTTAATTCTGGCATCTTTGGACAGTTGTATCTTATATCATTTTTCAAAAGTGATGACAGACTTAGTTGATTATTCCAAAGCGCAATTCCGCTCTCGGACAGGAATTGCGCTTTTAGATGTTAGTCACGACTATTGAAAATTGGTATTACCTGATTCTAATAAACCCTGATTAATCTGCTTACCGAGGGCGACTTCCTGCTGAGGAGAAATAGTGGCGAGTTGAATAACCTGCACACCGCGAAAAAGTAAATCCATCCACGAGCGTGCGAAACTAGGTTGGGGATTGATCATCCCGATACTCAGGGTGAGCAGCAGGGAAATTATTGTTAGTAGCCAAAAACGGGAGAAAATAGGGCGCATAGACGATTTGATCGCATAAAAACCTCATTCCCATTCTAGACAGTCCCGATCACCCTCTGTCTGCTACTGTCCCCGATTAGTTTGATAGACATAAAAGTTAAATAAATCGAATAAACTGCCAACAAAAGCAAAGGTGACAGCGATGGTTAACATTCCTTGTAGGGGATAACCGTCGCCGAAAATGGTTAAAAATTGCAGGATTTGGCTAAAAACGGTCTGAGAAACCCAAGTAAAGCCAGGGACATGACTGGTGGCCAATAAAGCAGCTAAAATAGAACCTACCAAGAGGACGGGGGCAACAAAACTTAATAGGGTGGAAAATAGCAGCGAACGGAGCAAAGTAAGCATGGGTGCTGATCTCCAGAGAATTAGCGGGCGATCGAACGGGAATAGGAATCTACACTCGCTCCCCTATAGAATATACGTTCATCTCGGCTAGGGGCGGTTTGTTAAAAAATCTTAAAATATCATTAAGATTCTTGGTTAAGAACGATTAAGTGGTACACAAAAGTCAACCCGATAATTGCTGGGGCAGCCTTTTTCACTGTGGGGTGTAGGGAGTGGGGAAGTGGGGAAGTGGGAAGAATAAATAAAAATAATCTCCTGGCGACCGTCTCCTATCTCCTGACTCGGAGACTCGGAGACTCGGAGACTCCTGATAACTGATAACTGGTAACTGATAACTGGTAACTGATAACTGGAACTACCTGAAGCATTGATCCCCGTGGTGTGGTACTGTCAATTCAGTGTATTTATCTGCACTAGCTTAAGATTTGTCGCTATTGTCCTCCTCTTCTCCCGTCGCTCTTTTTGAGGCTTCCTATGACCGACATTCCTTTCACCCTAGACCAACTAAGAATTCTCAAAGCGATCGCTGCCGAAGGAAGCTTTAAACGGGCGGCAGATACCCTGTATGTCTCCCAACCGGCGGTCAGTCTTCAGGTACAAAACCTCGAAAAACAGCTAAATGTGCCTTTATTTGACCGAGGAGGTCGGAAAGCTCAATTAACAGAAGCGGGACACCTACTGTTAAGCTACGGCGAAAAAATTATCACTCTCTGTCAAGAAACCTGTCGGGCGATCGAAGATCTGCAAAATCTGCAAGGGGGAACCCTAATCGTCGGAGCTTCCCAAACCACGGGAACCTATCTTCTTCCCCGCATGATCGGGATTTTTCGGCAAAAATACCCAGAAGTATCCGTACAGCTACAAGTTCATTCCACCCGTCGCACCTCTTGGAGCGTTGCTAACGGTCAAGTGGATTTAGCCATTATCGGGGGGGAAGTTCCCTCTGAATTACAAGAAACCCTGCGGATTATCCCCTACGCAGAAGATGAACTGGCTTTAGTCCTGCCTATTTTTCATCCTCTGTCTAAGGTAGAAATGATTCAAAAAGAGGATTTATATCGGCTAAAATTTATCACCCTCGATTCCCAATCGACGATTCGCAAAGTCATCGACAAGGTTTTAACTCGCAGCGAGATCGATACCAAACGCTTAAAAGTGGAAATGGAACTTAACTCGATCGAGGCGATTAAAAATGCCGTACAATCCGGTTTAGGGGCGGCTTTTGTCTCGGTAACGGCGATCGAAAAAGAACTACAAATGGGAGTGATCCACGCTACCAGAATTAAAGATGTGGAAGTACGACGCACTTTGTCGGTAATTATTAACCCGAATCGCTATCGCTCAAAAGCTGCCGAGGCTTTTACCCTAGAAATACTACCCCAATTCTCCACCTATCCGGAATATCTGGCTGACGACCACAACTTTGAACCGATTCCTAACTCGCAAACCGCCGAAATTATGAGTAAATAAGTTGATCGAGACGGGCAAAATCTCTCTCGGAACATTTAAGCTATCTCTTGGGAAAATTACTGCCGGGATAAATTACTTTTTGATCGACTTTAATCCAATGGAGACTCTCTAAACGATTTCTAAGATTAGTAATAGTTACTCCCAACTCCTCAGCCATCGCATACAGATGTCCCCATTTAGTCAATTCACGTCCCTTGATCGCTTTCTCTAACTCACTCATCGGCATAAGTAAACAACTAGCAAAATATTGGGCTTGCCATTCAATTCTTTGGCTAGAATCAACTGTCCGACACAGAAAAGGTTGAATTGTCTCTAAGGAATCTCCCTGATTGATTCGCTCCAAAAAGTTAGAGACAGCCGTTTGATTAATATGAAGGACAAAATGACCAATTTCATGGGCTAAACTCGAATTTTTAAAACCTTCTTTTGCCTGGAATGAATTGGGAGAATTTTTTAAGAATTTGACATCTTCATTGAGAATAATTTTCTTTTCTGTGGGAATAATCATGGCGGCGATTTCTCCCTCTTTATCTGGCTTTATATCTGTCCATTCAATAGTCAAGTCAAAATGATCGGCCGCTGCTTCGGCAATATCGCAATTTTTTAAGGGACGACGACGATTAGCTTTTACTTTCTTCAGAATATTGTCTGCCTGAGCTTCAATCTCTGCTTTGGGAATAAAACTATAGGGTTTAATAATATTCAAGATATCTACTCCTGCTCATCTAATTTGGTCGCCTCAGAAATGACTTTTTTAGCAAAATTGGGATTGTCTTTCATGCGACGCAATAAAATCGGCATTTGTTGGTATTTTTGAACTAATTCTTTGAAGACTTTTTGATCATCTGAACTAAGTCGTCCCGCCAATTCTCCTAATTTTTGAGCATTTAATTTTAAATGAGTCGCTAAGGACTCAATAACCTGCTGACTAGGAGGATAACCCGCATGATCATTTTCTAGCTTCGATAGATAGGTATAGTCCACCCCGATCAACTTAGCTAGTTCTCTCTGGCTATATTCTTCCTCTCGACGAGCTTTGCGGATAACCTGTCCAAATGTTTCTGACACTGCTTTTCTCCCAACCGCTCAAAAAAATTATATCAAGGGTTGACTATTTAAATCAACATAGGCTAAAGTTAGTTAATTGGCGTTGATTATTTTAGTCAACACAAAAGTAAACACTAGGGAAAAAATCGTGTCCTCCCAGTTTCCCCAAAAGCGTTGGTATCCTCCGATGAGCTATAGTCTTTGGCGATCGCTAAAACCAGCGATTGGCTATGAGAATTGGCATTGTCAGACAAAACGGGGGTTTGAAAAAGCGCGAAACAAAGAACCAGAAGTTAAAAGGTTGCTGTCAGAAGATAATCAGCCGCAAAAAATTGGTAAGTTGGCACAAAGAGGAATTTTTGAGTTTCATCAAGAGCCGGCGAGATTATCTGATCCTCATGGGGTGGAACAAGTGGCAGAAATCCTGCAGTTAAAGCAAGAATCGCCAGAAATTCAAGCTAGGATTTTAGTAATTTTAAACAATTACTATCAACAACCAATTTTATTGAATAAAGAGATTATTAATTTATCTAGAGGCGATGAAGGTTATCCAGAACCTATTGTTATCGAGCAAGGTAACTATCGGTTTAATTTGTCCGCTGCCTTTGATTGTATTTTTAGAGAAGCTGATGACACTATACATATTTTAGATTTGAAAACTGGTCAATCTAATTTTGATCTTCGCCAGGCTCATGTTTATTTACTGGCGGCTAGTTACCGTTATCCTCAGGAAAAAATTGTCGCTTCTTTTTACAATTTAGAAACCCAAACAATATCCGAAAAAATATCCCTGTCTTTCGAGGCCATAGAAGCAGTTAAAATCGAACTAGCTTCCCTGTCCAGAAAACATCAGCAACAACTACAAAAATATAAAGATCACCCCGAAGATTTTTATCATATTTTTACGCCGCAAAGTGGCTATGCCTGTCGTTATTGTCCTTTTACATCGATTTGTGATTATGCAAATAAGGAGGTTTAGATTATGAATTACACAGCAGCTAACACAGTCAATACTCCGCTTTTTTTGAGTGAAATTACTTGCTTAACTCTCAATAATAGTTGTTGGAATTGTTTTAAGCTCAATCATCAAGTTACTAGAAAAATAGGTAATCGTTTTAGTTGGCAATTCAGTCGCAAGTTTCCCGAGGTGGTGGTTATTTTTGAAGATCATTGTTTTTGGGTATTAGCTAAAGATGAAAAATCTCTTCCTTCTGAACAACAATGGAAAAAAGCTTTATCAGATATTCAAGAGGTTTTACGAGAAGATATTGGTGATCACTATTATTCTATTCATTGGCTAAAAGACTCTCAGATAACAGCTTTAGTTACAGCACAATTAGCAGTTAGAATTCTGAAAATATTTGGTAAATTTTCCTATCCAATAGTTTATCCCAAAGATAGTCAGATAAGTGAAAACCAAGTACAGGTAAGGAGAGAAGTTAATTTTTGGGCAGAAATCATCAATGACACTTATCCAGCTATTTGTTTAACTGTTGAAAGTAGTATTGTCTATAGTGGAGATTTAGAACAGTTTTATGAAAATCACCCCTATAGACAAGATGCTGCTAAATTATTAGTAGGTTTAAAGGTTAAAGATAGAGAAACTAATGGGACAGCTAAAATTATTAAAATAGCGGGTACAATTGGGGAAAAAAGAGAGGAGTTATTAACAAAAGCCACTGGTTCAATTAGCCGAAGAAAATTAGAAGAAGCTGATCTGGGGCAACCAGTGGTAGCGGTAAAATTTGGCAAAAATCCCCGAGAGTATATTTATCCATTAGCAGCTTTAAAACCCTGTGTTACCGATCAGGATGAGAGTTTATTTCAAGTCAATTACGGAGACTTATTAAAAGCAACAAAAATTCCCTATGTTGAACGACAAAAACTATTACAATCATATAAACAGGAAGCACAAAAGACTTTAAATAACTTTGGGGTTCAGTTAAGAGAAACAAGCATGAACAGCAAAGATTACCCCAAATTATTTTGGACTCCTTCTCTTTCTCTTGAGCAAACTCCTATCTTATTTGGTAAGGGAAAAAGGGGAGAAAAAAGAGAAACTCTCAAAGGATTATCGGGGGGGGGTGTCTATAAACGTCATCGAGAATATGAGGATCCTGCTCGTAAGATTCGTTTAGCTATTCTCAAACCGGCTAATTTGAAAGTGGGAGATTTTAGAGAAAAATTAGAAAAGCGATTAGAACTTTATAAATTTGAGACCATTTTGCCACCAGAGAATCAAATAAATTTCTCTGTCGAAGGTGTAGGATTTGAAAAAAGAGCTAGACTGGAAGAAGCAGTTGATCAATTAATTGGAGGAGAAATTCCTGTAGATATTGCTTTAGTCTTTCTTCCCCAAGAGGATCGCAATGCTGATAATACTGAAGAAGGAAGTTTATATTCGTGGATTAAAAGAAAGTTTTTGGAGCGTGGAGTTATGACTCAAATGATTTATGAAAAGACTTTAAATGATAAGAGGAACTATGATAATATTCTCAATCAAGTTGTCCCCGGAATCCTAGCCAAATTAGGAAATTTACCCTATGTCCTTGCTGAACCTCTAGAAATTGCCGATTATTTTATTGGTTTAGATGTGGGAAGGATTCCTAAAAAAAATCTTCCGGGGAGTCTCAATGTTTGTGCCAGTGTGCGACTATATGGGAAACGGGGAGAATTTGTTCGCTGTCGGGTAGAAGATAGTTTAACCGAGGGAGAAGAAATTCCTCAACGTATGCTGGAAAAATTTTTACCGCAAGCTGAACTAAAAAATCAGACAGTTCTCATTTACAGAGATGGTAAATTTCAAGGAAAGGAGGTTGACAATTTACTGGCAAGAGCTAGAGCAATTAATGCTAAATTGATTCTCGTAGAATGTTATAAGAGTGGCATTCCTAGACTTTATAATCTTGAGCAAAATAATCTTGAGCAAAATAATCTTGAGCAAAATAATCTTGAGCAAAATAATCTTAAGCAAAAACAGATAAATGCTCCCTCCAAAGGATTAGCTTTTGCTTTATCAACCCGGGAAGTTATTCTGATAACGTCCCAAGTGTCTGAACAAATAGGTGTTCCTCGTCCCTTACGCTTAAAAGTTCATGAATTAGGAGAGCCAGTAGATTTAAAACAGTTAGTTGACACTACGTTAAAATTAACTTTACTTCACTATGGTTCTCTCAAAGAACCGCGTTTACCTATCCCTTTATATGGAGCGGATGCTATTGCCTATCGACGCTTACAAGGAATTTATCCTAGTTTATTAGAAGATGATTGTCAATTCTGGCTTTAGAGAGGTACCAGTCAATCATAATAGTTACGAACTCGACCCATTTGGTCGATTTTTACCTAACAATGGTTCACATTCTATAGCAAAAAATAGGTTATTTAGGACATCTTCAATTTTCAAGCTCTTATTGGTCAAGGGTTTTACCGATTGATCGTCCTAACCAACTCGCTCTGTGCTATATCAGTGACTCTTAAATAATTACAGATGTATCAGCAGCTGCCTGTAAGCATCCCACCGAAAAACTAATGCGCGGGGGGTTTGGGGGCGGCGCCACGCTCCCAACGGGGGGTTTGGGGGGTAGAACCCCCCAAAAGCCTGGATTGAGTGATAAAACCGGAAGTAATGCCCGATTTTAGCCGAGAGTGTCCCCGTAAAAATCCCTACTTGTTAGATTTACAAAGATGAGATGCACCCGATTGATCAGACCATTTGCGCTTGATTTAATAACTCTTGCAATTCTTCTCCTTCGATTACTTCCGTGGTCAAAAGATTAGTAGCAATCGACTCTAATAAATTTAGGTTATTTAGGACATCTTCAATTTTCAAGCTCTTATTGGTCAAGGGTTTTACCGATTGATCGTCCTAACCAACTCGCTCTCTGCCATACCACCTTTTTTCTCTACCTCGGCAGTTACTATTTTTCAGTTAATTCAGATTCAGTTTTTTTAAGTAAATCTGAGGCAAATCTTTCACTAAATCCCACTAAAAAAGCACAGGAAAAGATAAATAAATCCTGACGAGCTTTGTTGGTTATTAAACTAGAAGAATTTTTATCTTGGGTAATCATAAAATCAATTTTAATCAACGTATCTGAGCTAATTAAACTAAAGATAAAAATACCGAAAATTAGACCAATTAATGGTTTAAAGAAACCAATAAAAAAAGGAATGAGGGGGTCGTCATATTTTTGGTCTCGAAAGTCGATAATTCTGAGTAAAATACTCGCAACACTTCCCAACACTCCTGCTGTTGCCGCATAAACTAAACCATAAAATATATGCCGATTAGGATTTATCGTATCACTCGGTGATTTTAAATGTTCTGAATAACTACTAGAAGGAATGGGTGCTGGGGAGTTTGCTTGAGGTAATGGTTTTGAAATAAGTGCCTCCTTTTGAGAGTATTGCTGTTGTAAATTATCATCAAATTGGTAAATTTCTTGAGCAGACAATTTAAGGGCAATAATAGATAAAAAAGTTGTCATAGATAAACCTAAAAATATTTTGAATGGGACTGATTTTACAGAATATATATAACTAAATCCATTTAAAATATGTCCCCATAAAAAATAGCGATCATTATTAATTTCCTTGGCTAGATTAATTCTGAATTCTCGAATAGCATCAACTCCGACTTTATTGGTTTTTGCCATGAGCAATATATATTTAATTTCCTCTAATAACAAAATAAATTTAGTTGGATCATTGTTAAAAATAAACCAACCAATTTTCCAGCTATTACTTTTTTTATAAATCAAATAATTAAGATGATGAATTTGTTGAACTAAGTTAGTGAGTTCTAGTTGCAATTCAGGAGAAATTATCGGCAAAACCTCTAATAAAATTTCCCTAATATCCGCATTTAAGGCGTTAACATCGTCAGTTTTTTTGACTGAAGTGGAAGTGATCATATTTTTTGCGACTTTTTAGATTGATTAATAGAATGAAAAGGCTATAGAAGAGAGAGGTTTTTAACCCAGTTTTTTGATAACTTTCTAGTCACTTTCTCGTTGTCACATTAATAAAAGGTTTGACCCTAGATAATTGTGATATATTTGTTACATTTAGTTACTTAAAATAAAATTATCCCTGGTTTGAGTTTTTGAATTTACCTCAAAATCCTCTCCTCTTAAACAGCTATCTAAGTGATCTCGCAATACATTTGTATTAATTGCCTCCGTGCTAATTAATACCAATTGAGTAAAGGGTGGATTATTACCCCATTCCTCGCCTATTTCTAAGGTAATTCTCGGCCCCACTTGTTGTAAAATTACTCCTCTATCGGGATATTCAACAGTAGATAAAATACCCTTAGCTCGCAATACAGTTACGGGTAATTTTCCTAATATTTTTCCCAGGGTTAATAACTGAAAAGGTCGATCACTTTGATAACTCCAAGTATGAAATTGATCAGAGGGATTAGATTTTAATTGACTAGATACAGAATGAAGGGGAAATGAGTCCCTAAATCCCAATAATAAATCTAGGGAAACATCCCCATAACTACCTTTTAACAAACGCACCCAAGGTGCTATTTTTTGGATAATTTGACTAGCATGAATTTGTGCTTTTTCATCAATCAAATCAATTTTATTGAGAACCACAATATCAGCGGCCGAAATTTGATCAATTAGCAAATCTTGATAGTTAATTTTTCCAGATGGTTCACAAATTTGGGGCAGATAGGTCGCATCAACTAGGGTAATAATGCTTTCTAAGCGAATTATTCTACTTAAAACTGGACGCTTTAGGGTTTGTAACAGGGTATAAGGGTTAGCAATTCCACTGGCTTCAATTAATATCTGATCTGGACGGAGAGATAGAATTTTGGGGAGAGAATTAACCAGATTATTTTGTAAAGTACAACAAACACAACCTCCCTCAAGAGTGATTAGATCACCGTCTCTATTTTTAATTAACATCTGATCAATATTAAGACTACCAAAATCATTAACCAGTATGCCAAAACGGCGATCGCTTTTACCCGTAAGAATGCGGTTAAGTAAAGTAGTTTTACCAGCACCTAAAAAACCCGTCAGCAGTGTTACTGGTATCTTCCAGAGATTTGATGACAAAACCATTATGCTTGTCCTCCCGATGGTTGTTTATAGATGACTCCCCGTTTCATGACAAAATCAACTTTACCAGTAACATTAATATCCTCAAAAGGATTACCCGGCATAGCGATAATATCAGCAAATTTACCCACCGCTAACGCACCAATATTCGGCTGCATTAATAATTCAGCCGCTACAGTAGTTGCTGCTTTTAAAGCGCGTAAAGGAGTAATACCATTTTGAACCATCGCTGGAAACTCTTTCCAGTTATCTATATGAGGAAAAGTTCCTGCATCAGTACCAAAAGCAATCTTAACGTTACTTTTAGCTAAATTATCAGCACAAGCAATCAGTTGAGAGGCATATTTTTGATATTTAGCGTGTTGCCACGAAGAACGATTTTGCCAATATTCAGGATTATTAGCATTGCGAGCTTTTTCTAAAACAGTGTATTGAGTTGGTACCAGATACACTCCTTTCTGTTCCATCAATTGCAAAGTCTCGGAACTGGCAAGATTACCATGTTCAATGGAACGTACCCCCGCATTAACAGCACGTTGAACCCCTTCCCCTCCATAAGCGTGAGGACAAGCAGAAATACCGAAATCTTTGGCGGTACTAACCAGAATATTCATCTCCTCTTGGGAATAAGTGGTTTGACTGGGATCGTCCGTAGGAGAGCTAAAACCCCCTGTGGCACAGAATTTAATCCAATCTGCTCCTGAGCGAATTTCTTCCCGTACTATGCGGATAATTTCCGCTGTTCCGTCTGCTACTTCAAATTTTTCTGGTCTGAACTGAAAAGCAACTAAAGAGGTAAAATCACCATGCCCTCCTTGGGCTGAAATCAGGTGAGGTGCTACTAATAGATCTGGTCCAATAATCCAGCCCTTGGCGATCGCTTTTTTGAGATCGACGGTAATAAATTCTGGATCGGGACAACCCACTTCCCGTATAGTAGTAAAACCGTTCATTAACAGTATTTTCAGGGGATTTAAGCTATAAAGGGTCATTAATGGCACTGTCACCATATAAGGATTTTCTGGAATTGTAGGATCTCCTTCACAGAAGGTGATATGAACATGACAATCAATGAAACCAGGGGTAACGGTGTGTCCTTTTAGTTCAATAATTTGAGCGTTGCTGTGATCAACTGTTGCAGCGATCGCAGTGATATTCCCATTTTCCACGCGAATTTCTGTGGCACCAAGGGGATTATCAGCCAAACCATCCCAATATTGATCGGTTACGATTACATAATTTGGGCTAGTGGAATTAGTAACAGTCATAGTTGTTTCTCCTGTTGTTAATTTTTTTTAGTGACCTACTGTTTCTTTAAACTCAGGCATAAAATTGAGTAAAGGAATTAGGAGCAATATTAGAAGATGGATTCCACTCCATCTGGTAACTACCTGATTTTCCTTGCTTGATGTTATAGGGCGTAGGGTTGACAATTTGTAGGTGAAATCCAGCTAGGGGGAATCTGTTGGGGAAGACTTGTTAACAGATTGAGTTAAGTCCAAGATTTATCAAAATGAACCGGAAACCCAGATCAATTATGCTCAATTGCTAAACAGGAAAAACTTTGATCGCTTTTTCGTAGTACGCCTGACGATCCGCTAGTCCGTTAAGACCGCCATTGACTCGTCGGGTGATTTCTGCCACCGTGGCACCGCGATCGCAAAGAGCATTCATGTTATTGTTATGCCACCAAAAACCGCCACTGGTAAAAGGATAGGTGGTACTAACATAGTCAACTCCATTCATCACTTTCGGATCATGAATATAATTCGCAAAAGCTTGATAGTTGCTGCGTCCCGTTAGTTGAATAACGCCCGCTCCTTTATATTTGGGACCATCCCCTGGATCAATATTGCCTAGATCTTTCCGTCCGTTATACTCCTCACCGCTACCGAGTTCTTTCATCCATTTCAAGCCTCCACTTTCATGGGCAGTTTGGCTTAAGAAATGACACATTCGGGGGTGAGTGTTAATTTCAAAGCGATTTAAGCAAGAATTGAGGTCTGCTAATTGTCCATCGCTGATGACGTTACCGTAGATAGATTCAGCTTGAGTTTTGGAGATTAAATTACTACCGCCTGGTAATTCTTGAAGAGCTAGTAAAAGTTTTGCTGAAGAGGCTCCTATGGTATCCAGTTCGCCTCCTTTAATTTTTTGCTTGAATTGTTCAAAAGCTTGTTTGGTTTGGGGTCCATAAATGCCATCAACACCATTAGCAGGAAGTAATCCGAGAACTTGCAAACGGGTCTGAACTTCTCGGCAAAGTTCGGAATCTCCTGCTAAGGAATCAATGGGTTTAACGAGGTTTTGTTGAACGATGTCTTCTAATTTCATGGTGTTGATTTCCTGGTTGAGGTTTTAATAATGGCGCTCGCTGATTTAGACTAAAAAACTAAGATAGTTTAGCATCTATTGTATCTAAATCCTGATCAGATAGGGTTAGAGTATCAGATAAATTGTTAGTCAGTGGCCACTCAATATCGAGTAAATTAAAGTAGGCTTGAATATGTTGAAAATAAGCCTCTTGAAGAAACTGTTTCATTGCCGTTGTTTGTGGTTTTGTAAATATACCACATTGCCCTTTCATAGCAAAAGTTGTGGGATTAAGGTGCTGATAATTACAGTTTTTAACCTTTTGAATTTGTTTGTTTACCAGTAGAGAAATTTGTAAAGATTTAGCAATGTTGCAGGCTTGATAAAGGGTGGGAATTTGAGCAAGTTGGGTGGTATTCCAAGCATGGGGAACAATGTCTAAACTATTCCATAATCGGCTGGAAAGATCGAGTCCTGGCTCCGTCGTTTCGTAGTAATTAGCAAAGTCTTGATCGCCAGGGGTTGCACCGGCGGAAAATTGCGTATGAACCTTGACTTGTTTGCCTTTTGGGTTCCAGCTTGTCTGATTCTCATAAAGCCATAACGCCATAACAGGAGCTAAGGCTCCTCCCAAACTATGACCTGTAGTAATAATTTCTATTGGTTGTTTGGGCTGTTTTTGTATTTCCTGAGTCAGAAAGTCTAGGAGAGATAAATTGCTTGAATTTTTCATTCCTTGCAAAATTTTTATCCCCGCATTTGTTCCCTCAGAAATATTACCTTGTTCTGGGTTTGTGCTAGACCATGGAACCATATTATGGGTGTTAACATCCTCCTGTAACCAGTCAAATACAGACTTAGGATTTGTCGACGCGATCGCCACTACATATTGAGGATTATTTGTTGTTATATTTTCACCTTTAGCGACATACATAATATTGTCCCAGACCTGACTTTTGGGATCGTGTCCATAAATAACAGGACCCCAAACTATCGTCCATTGACCGATTTTGGTTTGGACATTATAATCAGCCAAATCAGTTAGTAATTTGTTACTATCACTGATATTAGCCAACATCGAAAGACAGAAAAGAATTTGCTGTTGATCGTAGCTAGGACTCATTGAATTGTCTCCTAAATTTAGCAATGGTTGTTTTGAGAATGATTTGAGAGGCTACTTCATCAAGCAGTGGGTAAACAGTCAGTCTTGATAAACATTCATAATATACAGCCAGATAGTATCTGTATATTTTGTTTTTTCTGTACTACCCAGAAAGATTTCAAAATAGGAATGACTGTTATAGATATGACGAATAATGTTACAATATTCGCTGTCTTCAATCACCTCAAAATTCGCCGCTTTATTGGGAATCAATCTGATAGACTGCCTTCCCTGATCCGCCGCAAAACAAAGATGAATATCTAAGGGAACTCCCCGCCAGGCTGGATCATCAAAACCAAAAACCGAAAACAATCTCGCATTGGCAACTTCTAGGGGAATATTGTCGGGTTTAAACTCAAAAGGAATCACCCCCGTATAGGCTTCTCCCTGTCTGTCACCAACAAAACTACAGGGAAAATTATTAAAATTCCATAACAAAGATCCATCCTCATTTTTAACGGTGATCACATAGGGATCTTTGCATTGATATAAAACCATTGGTTAACGACCTCCTAACTGGTTGTGCTAAGTTTTGTTAATTAGATAAGCGATCGCCTTTCATTCGGCTGATCCAAAAAGCGATCGCATCCTGTACTTAGAGTCTTGATAGACTTGTCCTATAGCGTCCTATGCGCTTAATAACCCGTCTTAGAATCTACCACTCCAGCAACAATTCCGGTTGTTGCCCAACCGACGGCAACTGGATCATCTGTCACCACACCAAAAACTAAGGCAGCGCCGGAAACTAGATCACTGAGCCATTCGTGGTGTACACCATTAACTACCTCATTTGGTACTAACATTCCAAACTCAGGAATTGTTGATGGGTTATAAGATGCCAAGGTGCCACGGAACACGCCAGATGCACCTGTTGCACACAAATAATTTAGATTAGCATCGGCAATCGTAGCCCAGGGCGATCCCAAGATACATCCATCTACCTGGGCCGATTCGCCTACCTTGTTGGTACTCACATCACAAACCCACATACTCCCCACAGAGGAATTGTCGGGGTTGGGTGGAGAGACAGGAGCCGTCGCAATAAATATTGCACCGTCTGGATAATTTGAACCATCAGCCTGACCAGCGTTTGGTGAGTAAGCCAAAGACAAAATGATCTGATCACTGGGTGGTATCCAAATAGGGGGGTTTTGAGCGTCGAAACCTATTAGATATCCAGCACTATTCAACACACCACTGCCATAGGGGCTAAAGAATAGCTGACCACCAGGCCCTGTCATCTGTGATACCAAATAAAGACCATTTGGTACTCGACAAACAGCCGATGGCAGTATCGGATAGGCATCAGACATATATGTCGGCAGATCGGCAGAGCCGTATCCGTATTGATAGTTGGTATATACACTGTACAAGCAAGGTGTTGAAGATGGGTTTGCGGCATTGAAGATAACCCCCGTAGCCTCTGATACGCCGCCGAGTAGCAAACAATCGTACTCAGAAACTGTATTCGCGGGTAAAAAGGTCAGAGACACTGCATACTGCCCCGTATAAGATGTGTTTGAACCAACATAAGACAAGCTCGGCACGCCGTTAGACCAAGTAACTGAATACCAATAGAGGTTGCCATTAGATGCTGCCACATAAAGATAGCTTTTGGGGGCATAATAAAAAAGTGCGGCAATGGGGGCATCAGGTTGACTTTGTTTAGAAATCTGAGTCGTAACATTACTGCTTGTGAATTGGTTGCCCCCAGTAGCGGGATTAATGCTATTAAGCCAAATATTCTCGTCTTCAGACCCGTAAACGAAATAGTATGGTGGTGGATAGTTAGTGTTGCTGTAATCAAGCAGAAACTCAATAGCCGTGGTACTGGCACCACTGTTATCAAGATTACTCACCCCTCCCAAACTATAATTTGGTGGGTTGGGATTCGGTGAAAGTTGCCCAACTGAGAGACCACTTTGGTAAGCCGCAACGACAAAAGTCGTGTTAATAAAACTACCAGCAGGAATGGTGATTCCCGATATACATTGAGTGAAAGGAAAAGACATCAGTAAAATCTCCTTGACAGATTGATTTGAACTTAAAGGTAATTACTTGAGAGTTCAGAGGTTAATACCTTGAGCATTTTACCGTTCTGTTCCTCACCATTTAGAGTCGTGCCGATTCCCACTGCCGACTATTGCGAGATGGAATAACTAGGTTAATTTAATGGCGATCGCTTTTTTGAACTCTCAAAAATTAATTATGCAAGAACTCTTATTAATAAATTGAGAAACCAGTTTTGTGAATTTTTTCTTTCGAGCAAATTCTCTAATTTAAAGTTGCAGGAACTATTGGGACGAATTTTCGGCAAATTTATGAGCAACTTTTCCGCCAAAAGCAGCCGCTAAAAAAGCAAACGTTAGATTCGTCCCCACAGGCCCAACATCTTTACTGTTAACCAATGTGTAGGAACCAAACGCAATCGCTGTAATTAATGCCATAAAGCACATTAAACGAATGGCTGAATTATTACCATTGTTGTCTTGTAAAAAACCGCTAGAGGATGATTGATTAGAGTCAGAATTAGATGTTGCAGTTGGCGTAGTGTTAACCATTGGACTTTAGTAGTGCCGAAAACTTCTGAAAGACTTGTTGCACAAGGAGTCCGAATTAGATAGGGGATTGTCAGGAGGAGCAACTTTATGAGATGCTTAAGTTCCGCAACTAAAAGTTATCCCTATCTCGGCTCCCCTCCCCCATCCTCAACTATTTGAGAAACTAAGTCAATGGATTAAGCTCAGAAACGTTGAATCTCGTCATAAAACTTTACATTCAAGAGCAGATTAAATCTATACTTTAGACGGTCATAATCTGAGATTTATTAAACTTATGAAATCGGAGAGTAAGATCGGTCAAAATCATCCCCAATCTGGTAATTATGCCATCCTAGATAGCCATCTCTGGACCGATGCCACCTATCCCCTCGGAGCGCATTATCAAGGCGATAGTGTCACCTTTGCCGTCTATTCTAAAAATGCCAGTCGTATTCTTCTGGAAATCTACGATCGCCCGACGGGAGAAAACGCTAAGTATGATTACTGGTTGACAAAAAACCCAAATGATGATATATGGCGGGCAAAAATCGCCGGTATTCCCCAGGGCAGTTACTACGCTTTTCGCTGTTGGGGACCCAATTGGCAATTTGATCAAAAATGGCAAAGAGGCCACAGTAACGCTGGTTTTCAGGCAGATGTGGACGATTTTGGCCATCGTTTTAACCCCAATAAAGTCCTCTTCGATCCCTACGCGCGAGAACTTTCCCACGACCTTGAAACCCCGGCCATGATCGCAGCCGGAGAAAATGCTGGAATGTATGCCACGGGAGAGGGGGACTACAAAGGAGTGATCCAGCGCGAATACGATACGGGCAAATGGTCGCCCAAAGGCATTGTGATCGCGCCGGATGGGACTTCTACCGGTACTCGTCCCCGTCTGGGGGCCGAAAAAGCGATCATTTATGAGGCCCATGTGCGCGGTTTAAGCAATCACCCCTCCGCTAGTCGTTTAGAAGATATTCTCAAGGGAATTACGGGTTTTGAGGAAGTGGCTAACGTTCCCGACCAGTACAGGGGAACTTATGCGGGGGCCGGCTATATGGCCAAATACCTGAAAGCGCTAGGATTTACCACGATCGAACTCTTACCTGTCCAAGAAACCGCTAACGATGATAACCCCGACGATCGCCCCGGCGGTAATTATTGGGGTTACATGACCTTTGGTTATTTCGCCCCCGATCGCCGTTATGCTTATGATCGCTCCCCCGGTGGACCGACCAGAGAATTTAAAGCCATGGTCAAAGCTTTCCACGACCAAGGTATGGAAGTTTATCTCGATGTGGTCTATAATCACACCGGAGAAGGGGGCAATTGGGGCAGCAACGATGTCACCAGATTTGTTAGTTTTGGTGGTTTTGATGTGGTGGAATACTATCAACTCACCGACGAAAATTATCTAGTCGATGGGGCCACTGGCTGCGGAAATCAATTAAATTTTTCCCATATTGTGACTTGTAATCTTGTCCTCGATTCCCTCACCTATTGGTTAGAAGAAATGGGAGTCGATGGCTTTCGTTTTGATCTGGCCACCGTCTTTGGCCGAGAAGATGGCGGCGAACAAAAACAATTCTTCCCCAAACATCCCTTGTTAGAAAAGATCGAGAAATTAGGCAAGAAATACGATGCCGAAATGATCGCCGAAGCTTGGGATAGCTGGGGTTACGAAGTGGGGAATTTCCCAACGGGTTGGGGCGAGTGGAATGGCCGTTATCGCGATGCAATCCGGCGTTTTTGCAAGGGAAATGGTAATACTTTTAAATTCATCGAACAGGTGAATGGAGATTATCACAATTTTCATGACCAAGGCGGACCACAAAAATCGATCGATTTTATTGTTGCCCACGATGGTTTTACCCTGATGGATTTGGTCAGTTATAACAATAAAAATAACCTCACTCCCTGGCCTTTTGGTCCTTCCGATGGCGGCAATAATAATAACGATTCTTGGGATTCTGGCGGTAATCAGACCTTACGTCGCCAAAGATTACGCAACTTTTGGACGATTCAATTTTTATCTCGCGGTGTTCCCATGACTGTCTGGGGTGATGAATTTGGCCGCACCCAAAATGGGAATAATAATCCCTACAATATTGATAGTGTCGCCACTTGGAATAATTATGATATGATTGCCACCCGTTCACCCCATCTACTGCCCACCGGTTATCGGGAAACTTATCACAATAATTTTGGCACGGGAACTAATCAAGAAGAACGCAATCCTTTATTTATTTTTGCCGCTTATATTGCTCACTTAAGAAACAATCATATAGCACTAAAACAGCACCGCTACGGCGATATGGTTCTCGATGCGGGCAATGATGTCACCTATTTATTTAAGAAAACCGATGGGGTTAGCGATTTAACTGCTGATGATCGCTGTATTTGGTTTTTAATTGATGGTAGTGCCGTCGGTGATCACGATTTTTTGCTGTTAATTAATATGTATCATCTGTCGGTGGATTTTCGTCTTCCTTCCCCATCCAAGAATTATCGTTGGGTGAGAATTATTGACACGGCAGCTTGGGCAGAAACCGATTATAATTGTTGGTCAGTGGATCAAGGTACAGTAATTGCTGATAGCTATAAAGTTAATGGTTTTTCGATCGTGGTTTTGGAGGAGGTTAACTGAACTACCCACACCGCTATCGGGGGTAATTTGAGTACAGATAGGGCAGCCGGCTAATATTGAGATCGAGATCGATACTATGCTAATTTAGGGAAATATAAACCCCTGTTGCATCTTAGGTTTTGCAACCCGCACTTAGCCCAAAATTACCGAATGTCTAAAACTAAAAGTAGTGTTATTATCCTAACCATCATTTGTATTATCGCCACGGCGATCGGAGTTTATCTAATCGGTGGTATCGACTCCCAACAATTACAGATCTGGTTAAAACAAATGGGAATTATGGCCCCCATTTTGTATATTATTCTCTATACGATCGGGACAATTTTAATTCTGCCTTCTACCCCCTTAAACCTCAGTGGTGGGGCGATCTTTGGGGTAGTTATGGGAACGGTTTGGACAACGATCGCCGCTTTGGTGGCCGCTATAGTTGCCTTTGCTTTTACCCGTACTATTGGCCGGGAATATACCGCCAAAAAATTTCAGGGAAAATGGCAAGCGATCGATGCAGAAATGCAGCAAGGCGGCCTATTTTATATGTTTGCTATCCGTCTATTACCGATTATTCCCTACGGTATCGTTAACTTTGTTGCAGGATTAACTTCTATCCGTTTTCGCGATTATTTGATCGGTACTTTATTAGGCACTGTCCCCGGAATTTTACCCTTTGTCATGATGGGTGCGGGTTTAAAATCTTTAGGAAAAGGCGATATATTACCCCTAATGGTGGCTTTTACCCTCATTGCTCTGTTAGTAGGTGTGGGAACTTGGTATCGTCGTCGTCGG
The DNA here is from genome assembly GCA_007096045.1 of Microcystis novacekii Mn_MB_F_20050700_S1. Classification (GTDB taxonomy): domain Bacteria; phylum Cyanobacteriota; class Cyanobacteriia; order Cyanobacteriales; family Microcystaceae; genus Microcystis; species Microcystis novacekii. Next base: position 27,246 of record SFAU01000078.1, read on the forward strand.
CAATTTCCCTTTCAGTGATCAGTTATCAGTAATCAGTTATCAGTTATCAGATTGGAGTTTTAAGTAGATAGTGTTAAGTGAAAACTTCGGCACTTATTTTCACTGATCACCGGTTACTGGTCACTGTTCACTAATCACCGATCACTGATTCAAGCCTGACAACGATAAAATTAAGTTAGATTAGGAATATCCCAACTGAATCCTCATTGCTAAGGAGATAGCGTATCGATGCCTGCCGCAGATTATAAAGATTATTATGCCGTTCTGGGAGTAGGTAAAACTGCCAGCGCCGAAGAAATTAAAAAAGCTTTTCGCAAATTAGCCGTCAAATATCATCCCGATCGCAATCCTAACAATAAAAGCGCCGAAGAACGTTTTAAAGAAATTAGCGAAGCTTACGAAGTCCTCTCCGATAGCGAAAAACGCCAAAAATACGATCAATTTGGACAATATTGGCAACAGGCCGGGCGATCGAATTGGCCGGGGGGTAATGGGGGGGTTGACTTTGGTTCCGACGGTTTTGACTTTAGCCAGTACAGCACCTTTGATGATTTTATCAATGAACTGCTCGGTCGCATGGGTCGCCCCGGCGGTACTCGCCCCCGTTCCCATTCCTACGGGACTCCGGGGGGAGGATTTGGCGATTTTAGCAATTTTAACGACTTTGCCGGCGCTCGTACTCCACCGCAATCCGTCACTTCTGGTATCTCCACCGCTAAACTGCGTCTGAGTTTTGCGGAAGCTTTACGAGGAGTACAAAAACGGGTTAATTTAGCCGGAGAAATGATCGATATCAAAATCCCCCCAGGAACCAAAACCGGTAATCGTCTCCGGGTACGGGGTAAAGGACTAATCGATCCCTTGAGTAAACAACGAGGAGATCTATTTCTCGATGTGGAATTAGAACCCCATCCTTTCTTTACTTTTGAAGGCGATAATTTAACCTGTGAAGTCCCGATTACTCCCGATGAGGCGGTTTTAGGCACTGCGATCGAAGTTCCTACCCCCGATGGCCTGGTGACGGTAAAAGTTCCCGCCGGTATTCGTTCCGGTCAATCCCTGCGCTTACGCGGCAAAGGTTGGATCGACAATAAAGGACAACGCGGCGATCAATTAGTCAAAATTGTCATTGATACTCCCAAACAGTTAACGGCGATCGAACGGGAATTATACGAGAAAATTAAATCTCAGCGTACCACCGATCCCCGTCTTCATCTCAGACAGGTGCAAATTTAAGTCCCTATATCTTAAATAGTGAGTAAAAGGTAGGGTGCGTTAGACGGCCAAAATTGCCGCTTTGACTTGAAGGTAACAATCCGTCGTAACGCACCACTAAGTAGTAAAAGGTAGGGTGCGTTAGACGGCCAAAATTGCCGCTTTGACTTGAAGGTAACAATCCGTCGTAACGCACCACTTATCATCAACTAAGTAGTAAAAGGTAGGGTGCGTTAGACGGCCAAAATTGCCGCTTTGACTTGAAGGTAACAATCCGTCGTAACGCACCACTTATCATCTGTCTCTGGGGGTTTATCCTTGGCTAGAATTTAACCTTACTAGCCAACCAATTAGTAATTAATTTGGGGCTATTTTTTTTCACCCAATAGAGAGCATAAATTCTGAATATAGGCTTAGAAAAACGAGCGATCGCTTTCATAATAAAATTTAAGTTACGACTCTGAAACTTTTTATTAATTAAATTTAACGAACCCACATCGTAAAGACAGTCGATGATAATTCTAAAAGTCGTTTCCTCTCTTTGGAATAAACTATCTATTAACAATAGCACTTCCTGAATCCGTTGCTGTTTAAGCAGTTCCTCTTCAGAAACAGCCGAGAGAATCTGCTGCTGCTTAGATAATTTACTATCCGATGGGGTTAACATGATATGGTCGCCGAAAAATTAACTTGTTTTGATTTTATCCCTATTTGCCGATTTGGCAAGACCAAATCCCCCATCTATCCCCTTTTTTACGATAACACGGATCTTTCCTCTCCCATGCCGTCTTGACTGTGGTTGCTGTGATTGTGTCATGGACTGTGATTGATTATTGATAAAAGGTTGCTGAATACAATATAATCATAGTATTCATTCAATCATTTCAATCACAGTTTAGACTGATGCTGTGATTGTGTCATGGACTGTGATTGATTAAGAAAAATAAGGCCGAATAAAATTATGAAAGCTAAAATGAGGACTGAATCATGAATGCTCCCTTAACCACAAGTTTACTTTAGCAGTACAGGAATTTACCACTGAAGCAATCTCTAAAATCCCTATATTGTGGGAAAAAATCAAAACCCAATAATATAATAAACTCAACCCTCATCACCCCGATTTTATCTATGGAACCGATAACAGTGGCGACAATTGTTGCTTTGGTATTTCAGACTACTGTAGAAAAATTTACCGAAGCTGCTCTAGAAAAAATTAATACTTTGCGGCAAATTATCTGGAATAAACTTAAAGCTAATCCTAATGCCGAAAAAGCTTTACAATCTGCTGAAAAAGGGTCAAAAACTGATCTAGAAAAAGTAGCAGATTATTTAAAGGTTGCCATGAATGATGAAGCAGATTTTGCCGAACAAGTCAAGGGTTTAGCAACAGAAATTCAATCCTTAAAAATTCAGGATAATAGTAGTATGAACCAAACTAATTCTGGAGGTCAAAATTTACAGAATCAGGTTGAGGTTGGTGAAGTTTATCAAGCGACAACTATAAACATCAATAAAACCTGACTGGAGCCGCCTGTTCAGGAACAGGTTAAACAACATCCTCACAATTTATCTAATAGTAATATCCCTAAATTTGTTGGTAGATATCAGGAATTAATTGACTTAAAAAAGCAATTACAACAATCCCAAAAGCTTGCTATATCTACCTTAACAGGAATGGGAGGCATAGGTAAAACCGAATTAGCCAGACAATTTGGCTGGCAACAATGGCGGGAAAAAGTCTATCCCGGTGGTATATGTTGGTTAAATGTGGGGGAGCATCTCACCTTTGTAACCCCTAAATCAGGTTTTTATGTCAAGCTATTTTGAAAACCTTGCTAGAAAACAGTTTTAGGGATAAGTATAATTACTCACTTGCATAAATGAGATGC
>SFAU01000079.1 GCA_007096045.1 Microcystis novacekii Mn_MB_F_20050700_S1
AAAAGTCGCTATCTACTCGAACTCATGTTTGTCCTCATTGTGGATACACAGATTGTCGAGATAGAAACGCCGCTTTAAACATCTTGCAAAAGGGATTAAGTAGCGTGGGGCGCACGCAAACTTGAAACGCTTCGGGAGAGATTCCCTCTTGGTTGGTTGGAGAAATCCTGCTGGCTAACGGAGACTCAATGAAGGAAGAATCCCCGTCTCTTTAGAGCGGGGAGCGTCAAAATAGGTGATAGTTACAAAACTTTAAACTAGACAGGCAAAGATTGTTATGGCTACTGACGATCGCAAACGGCGCATTCTCGATCATCTCTCCAGAAGTACCACTGGTGCTGACTATATTCCCAAAAAACCGCTGCCAATTGTGGAAACTCCTCCGGTGGCAGCGGAACCGGTGGCAGCGCCGCCTCCAGTGACTCCTTCACCGGAATTAACTGCTAAAGAGCGCAAAAGAAAGATAATGTCCCATCTTTCCATGAGTAGCGAAGATTTTGGCGAAATTACTAGCACTGCCCCCGAAGACAAGCGTAAACGCCAAATTAATGACCATCTGCGCCAAAGTCAAGGATAAATGGGATCGAGTGAGAATTAGCAACTAGGCATCTTCTAGACTGTTCTCACTCCCTCATTTTCTGCTGTCGATGGGAATAATGACAGTTGTTGCAAATCAGTTCCTCGCTCTGGCAACAAGGGAATGTTAAAGTTAGTGATGAGTGCTTCGGTGATCGGATGACGTAATTTTTCTGTGGAACCCACATGATAAAAATGCTGTTTAGTATAGATATAAAACTTGTCAGCACTCCAATTTTCTTTAATTAAAGGATTGCTTCTAAACTGATTACTGTGCCAAGTAGATAAAATAAACCGACAAGAAATATCCTTTAAAATATTCACCAAAAAATCTTCATCCTCTTCAGACCAAGAGTTAAAATAATCGACGTGCCTGCCTAAATAAGGAGGATCGAGATAGATCAAATCTGTTTTTTGCCAATCAGATAAAGTCTCTCGAAAGTCAGCAACTTGAAAATTATAATCAGTTTTAATCAGAATATTTTCTATGGCAATAACTTGATTGACTATTTTGGTAATATATGCTTGAGAAAATCGTTCTGATTTATGACAGTAAGGTACGTTAAACTGTCCCTTCCGATTGAATCTCATCACGCCATTAAAACAGGAGCGATTCAGAAATAAAAAATCTAGAGAATTAGGAGATTGATTAAATCTTTCTCGTACTTGATAATAATAACTTTCTCCCTGCTCCTTAAGAGCTTGACCATTTTCTTGCAAAAAAAGCTTGACAGTTTTACTGGTAATAACTTGATTTTTTAGATTATTATAAAACTGGATAATATGAGTATTTGTGTCCGCGAGTAAAGCCTTTTGGGGATTAATGTTAAAAGCCACCACTCCCGATCCAGAAAAGGGTTCTATCCAACGCCCAAAGCTCAGATCAGCGACAATGTTTTTAATATCTTTCACCAATTTAGTTTTGATTCCTTGACACTTAATCGGTGGCACAAGCGGCGTTAACTTCACTAAACACTCTCCTCATCAACAGTAATCTCTATCCACAGCAAACTTAGCTCCTGTTGGCTCGTGAATAAAGGTTAAATCAGGGTAAAAATTTTGTTGAGATACTAACTCTATCTTGGGTGCATCTCATTTTTGCCCTCTCAAAAATTAATTATGCAAGAACTCTATAGTAGGGTTGATTCATGAATCAACCCTACCCAAACCCCCCGTTGGGTGCGTGGCGCCGCCCCCAAACCTCCGAGCGCATTAGTTTTTCGGTGGGATGCTTACAGGTAGCTGCTGATATATCTGTAATAATTTAAGGGTCACTGATAATTGCTGATTGTTGGTATTTCTGCATAAGTGAGATACACCCCTCTATCTTTAATTGGTTACATCTAGCAAAATTATCAAATATGGGAAAAAGAAGCAATTCTAGGATTTTGGAGATGATTTTCGTATCAATAGATATAGTATATACTTCTAGGCAGTTTAAATTCAGTACAGCTTATCCAGAAACCCTGAGACTCTTGCTAGAACAAATGAACTAAAAAAACTCTCGTCATCATTCTTGTCAGAATTATGAGAATTACGTTACATTTAGTTAAGATTTAATTGGCTGCGGGGATTAATCTCGAAAAAATAACGTAAAATCCTTGACAAAAACAGCTAAATGAGTTAAGCAAAAATCTTTATCCCAGAACCACTAAACAAACATGAAACTATCCTGGAAAACGATTTTACTGTGGACATTGCCCGCTCTCGTGGTCGGTTTTTTCCTCTGGCAAGGCACTTTTGCCACCGCCACCAGTAATATCGGCAATAACACCGCCAGTACCCGCATGACCTACGGACGCTTTCTAGAATACCTAGACAGTGGTAGGGTTGTTAGCGTCGATCTCTACGAAGGTGGCCGAACTGCGATCGTACAGTCCCTGGATCCGGAACTAGAAAACCGAGTACAACGCCTACGGGTCGATTTACCAGCCAATTCCCCGGATTTAATCGCCCGTTTACGCGATTCTAAAATTAGTTTCGATGCTCACCCGATGCGGAATGACGGCGCTTGGTGGGGATTCCTCGGTAATCTACTTTTCCCCTTTTTGCTGATTGCCGCTCTCTTTTTCCTGTTCCGCCGTTCTAATAATATGCCAGGCGGCCCCGGTCAAGCGATGAGTTTTGGCAAATCAAAAGCTCGTTTCCAGATGGAAGCAAAAACCGGCATCACCTTTGATGATGTGGCAGGAATTGACGAAGCGAAGGAAGAATTACAGGAAGTCGTCACTTTCCTCAAACAACCGGAGAAATTTACCGCCGTTGGTGCCAAAATCCCCAAAGGAGTCCTTTTAGTTGGTCCTCCGGGTACGGGTAAAACCCTGTTGGCTAAAGCGATCGCCGGTGAAGCGGGTGTACCTTTCTTCAGCATTTCCGGTTCGGAATTTGTGGAAATGTTTGTCGGTGTCGGTGCTTCTCGCGTGCGCGACTTGTTCAAAAAAGCCAAGGAAAATGCTCCCTGTTTAATCTTTATCGATGAAATTGACGCAGTAGGTCGTCAACGGGGTGCCGGTATCGGTGGTGGTAACGATGAACGGGAACAAACCCTAAACCAATTATTGACAGAAATGGACGGTTTCGAGGGGAATACAGGAATTATCATCATTGCCGCCACTAACCGCCCCGATGTTCTCGATTCCGCTCTCATGCGTCCGGGCCGTTTTGATCGCCAAGTAACCGTCGATGCGCCCGATTTTAAAGGTCGTTTAGAGATTTTAGACGTTCACGCCCGCAATAAAAAGCTGGCCAACGACGTTTCCATTGAAGCGATCGCCCGTCGCACTCCGGGGTTCAGTGGAGCAGATTTAGCCAATTTACTGAACGAAGCGGCAATTTTAACCGCCCGTCGTCGTAAAGATGCCATTACCCTGTTAGAGATAGATGATGCGGTAGATCGCGTTATCGCCGGTATGGAAGGCACTCCTTTAGTCGATAGCAAGAGCAAGCGCTTAATCGCTTACCATGAAGTGGGTCATGCGATTGTGGGTACGCTCTTAAAAGATCACGATCCCGTCCAGAAAGTGACTCTGATTCCCCGGGGACAGGCCCAGGGTTTAACTTGGTTCACTCCCAACGAAGAACAGGGTTTAACCACGAAAGCGCAGTTAATGGCCCGGATTTCCGGTGCTTTAGGTGGTCGGGCGGCTGAGGAAGAAATCTTCGGCTATGATGAGGTTACTACTGGTGCCGGTGGCGATTTACAGCAAGTTTCTGATATGGCCCGCCAGATGGTGACTCGTTTCGGGATGAGCGATTTGGGTCCTTTGTCCCTAGAAAGTCAAGGGGGTGAAGTGTTCCTCGGTGGTGGTTTGATGACTCGTTCCGAGTATTCTGAGAAGGTCGCTACTCGCATTGATGATCAGGTGCGATCAATCGTGGAACACTGCCATGAAATTTCTCGGCAAATTGTCCGCGATCATCGCGAAGTGATCGATCGAGTGGTGGAGCTGCTGATCGAAAAAGAAACAATCGATGGGGAAGAATTCCGCCAGATTGTGGCTGAATACGCCTACGTTCCCGAAAAAGAACAGTTCCTACCACAGTTATAGGTTGATTAGAATAAATAGGCGATCGGGTGGGTTAAGGTTCACCCGATTTTTTTGTCCCTAGGGTTTGCTGAAAAAGTTTGTTGGCGGGGTTAGGAGTCGGTCGTCGGTCGTCGGTTCCACAAGCGGTTCGGCGGTTCGACAAAAGCGTTCGACAAAAGCTCACGCCGAAGTCTCGCCGAACGTCCGAAGTCTCACCGTCGAAGCCTCACCGTCCACCAAAGGGGAGTTGAAATGATTCGGGTTCTGATGGAGTTGCGGTGTTTATTTAATAATCTGGACTAAAAAAAGTACCAGGCTTTTAGGGTATTTTACCTTTTTTGCTGCCTTTTTTCTCGACTTTATTGAGTCGAAACCTTTTTCCTATCGGCATTTCAGGCTTTTTCGGCCAACCCTGTAGCTTGAAGGCTTACCCCATAAGAGAGCTAGAGTTTAGAGACTATAAGACTTTAAAGGAGTTGTCTGTGCCAGATAGATGGGGGAACCGCCGAACGGTCTTCACCCCGACATTTGAGATAAAATTAACGCTCACAACGATCAACAAAAAAATTTTATGGTTGTAACTGTTAATAATTCCCTGACACTAAGGGAATTTCTGCAATTACCAGAAACTAAACCCCCCAAGAAATTTATTGATGGTCAAATTATTCCTAAACCCATGCCCCAAGGTAAACATAGCACTATTCAAGGTGATTTGGTTCCAGCTATTAACGCTAGTCTAAAACCCCAACGAATTGCCCGTGCCTATCCTCAATTGCGTTGTACTTTTGGCAGTCGTTCTCTAGTTCCTGATGTTTCAGTTTTTCTCTGGGAAAATATTCCCCGCGATGGCGAGGGAAAAGTATTAAATACTTTTTTGATCGCTCCTGACTGGTTGATTGAAATTCTCTCTCCCGATCAAAATCAGACTAAAGTTGTTAAAAATATCCTTTATTGTCTGGATCACGGCACTCAAATGGGTTGGTTAATCGATCCTGAAGAAGAAATTATTTTTGTTTATTTTAGTGACCGAACTATCGCTATTTTTGAATCAGAAAATGCTCTTTTACCCGTCCCCACTTTTGCGAGTAATTTTCAAATGACCCTCGGTCAATTATTTGACTGGTTAAGAGGTTAACGGATTATCAGTTACCAGTTATCAGTTATCAGTTATCAGTTACCAGTTATCAGATGTAAGTTTTAAGTTAAAACTCTTCTAGAGTAGTTATGATATATTAGCAGAAAATAATCGACGCAAGCCTTGCTAAGTAAGGCTCACCAGAATTTAAAAAAGCAATTTTAATAAAAAAAGCTTTTGGCTTTGTTGGATTCCAGGCTATTTAAGGGTTTAGGCTCATTTAAACTACTAATTTGCTATAAGCTGTCTAGGAGAGCCTAAGTTAATTAATTAGGGAGGCACAATTATTTGTAGGATGGGTTAGCGCACTTCGTAACCCATGCGGGGGTTGGGTTGAAGGATGAAACCCAACCTACGTTCATCTTATATTTAATCCTACTTACTGATTACTGTTTACTGATTACTGATCACTGATCACTGATCACTGTTTAGCCGACACTTTGAAACAATTGTGACCAATCGAGATTGGGAGCGTCTGAGGGAGCAACAATTTCGAGAATTTTATTGTTAGCGGCGGGATAAAATAGGGATTCTACGCAAACGGAAGCCACTTTCGTGCGGGGAATATTGCCCTCAGATAGGGTATCGGCGGATGACATTTTAATTGCATTAAGATTATCCTCGTTTTTAAGGCCGCCGGGGCGAACAATCGTATAGGTCAAGCCACTATTGATTAAATAGGCTTCCGCTTGTTTTTTCCAGAATAAAATTAACCAAAAGAGATTAAGGGGATGGAAAAAGTTCGATACACAGAGGGAAGTAACGAGAACAAAATGCTCGATTCCTTTCTTTTTGGCGGCATCGATGAGATTTTTAGTTCCCAAGTAATCTACTAACAAAGGTTCCGTGGGATTAAAACTCGGTCTGGCTCCCGTGGCGCATAGCAAAACGCTACAATCAGCGATTAGTGCCTCTAACTTATCGGCCTGTTGGACATCTCCGACGACAATTTCCACCCCTGCGGGCAAAATTTCCGCCGCTTTCTCTGGGTTTCTCACCAAAGCGCGCACGGGAATCTGACGTTCGACTAATTGGGCAACGATTCTCCGTCCCGTTTCCCCTGTGGCTCCTGCTACAAATGCTTTCATCGCTTCTTGACCAAATAGTTTTTAACAATACGTTACACTAATCTCGATTCTACAAATTTCCCTGATCCTTTGGCGGTTAATCCCTAACTGTTTCTAGCACTATCATTTTCCAGGTTTATAAGTCATGCAGCGTCCCCCCATTAACTCCCTAGCTCTCGAATCTGTAGAAGTCAAAGAAGATAATCAATTTCTGGGTTTTCACACCCGTTTTGCCGGATGTATGGATATGTATAGCAATCAGGAGACGGTTGCCGATTATCTCCGCGCTCACGAAGGTTGGTTTTGTCGTTGTGCCGAACCGATGAAAACTCTGCCCTTCGGTGACAATGGTTATATTATCACCATCGGTAAATATGGTGCTTTTGGCTATGAACTGGAGCCGAAAATCGCTGTGGTTCTGGAGCTGCCCGTCAATGGAGTCTATCATACTCGCAGTGTCCCCATTCCCGATCAACCGTTTTTGGGCTATCTAGTGGATTATCAGGCAATTATGAAACTAGAGGAAATGCCGCTATCTTCTCCTAGTCAGGAAATTGAGGCAATTTTTCGGCAACACGAGCGGGATATTCCGGCGGTTATCACCCAAGTCACCTGGGAACTGCGTATGGATGTTATGGTTAAGTTTCCCAAGTTTATTCATAAAATTCCCCGTTCAATGCTCCAAAAAACCGGTGATAAACTGTTGACACAAATTGTTCGCCAAGTTTCCCCCCGCTTAACCTACAAAGTGCAAGAGGATTTTCACTCTAGCTTTAATTTACCGCTACCCCCTGCCTCCAGTCGTCTTTTCTATCGTCTCGACTCCTGCGAGGGTGGACTGCTTGCCTAGGGGTTGGGGAGTCTGTCAACAGTAAGCAGTAGAGCTTGCTGATGGGAAAGCAAGGAAAAATAAAGATTTGCTAACGGTGCTGGTCAGTCTAAGCTAGAATGTTAAGAAATGTTTACTTGTAAAAATAAACCTAAGACTACTTAAATATTTTATGTCTCTGCCTATCCGTAACGTTGCTATCATTGCTCACGTTGACCACGGGAAAACCACCCTCGTCGATGCACTCCTCAAACAGTCGGGAATCTTTCGAGAAGGGGAAGATGTACCCACCTGCGTCATGGATTCCAATGACCTGGAAAGAGAACGCGGTATCACCATTCTGGCCAAAAATACCGCCGTTCGTTACCAAGACACCCTAATTAACATCGTCGATACTCCCGGTCACGCCGACTTTGGTGGCGAAGTGGAACGGGTTTTAGGTATGGTAGATGGTTGTATCCTGATTGTCGATGCTAACGAAGGTCCGATGCCCCAAACCCGTTTTGTGCTGAAAAAAGCCCTAGAAAAGGGATTAAGACCGATTGTCGTGGTTAATAAAATCGATCGCCCTAACGTCGATCCTAACCTAGCCGTGGACAAAGTTTTCGATCTGTTTGTGGAACTGGGTGCCGATGACGACCAATGTGATTTTACTACTCTGTTCGCTTCCGGGATGCAAGGATTCGCCAAAGAAAGTCTCGAAGACGAAGACAAAGATATGCAGCCCCTGTTTGAGGCGATTTTACACCACGTTCCACCACCGGCCGGGGACGTTAACAAACCCCTACAGTTGCAAGTAACCACCCTCGATTACTCGGAATACTTAGGACGCATCGTTATCGGCCGCATCCATAACGGCGTAATTAAAGCCGGTCAACAGGCCGCTTTAGTAAAGGATACGGGCGCAATTGTCAAGGGTAAAATAACAAAACTTCTTGGTTTTGAAGGCCTCAAACGGGTGGAACTAAACGAGTCCAGCGCCGGTAATATCGTTGCTGTGGCTGGTTTTGCCGACGCTAACATCGGGGAAACGGTAACTTTAGCCGATGACCCGCAAGCTTTACCCCTAATTAAAGTCGATGAACCGACCCTACAAATGACCTTCTCGGTGAACGATTCTCCCTTTGCCGGTCAGGAAGGCACTTTTGTCACCTCGCGGCAAATTCGCGATCGTCTAATGCGAGAATTAGAAACTAACGTCGCTCTGCGGGTGGAAGAAAGTGATTCTGCCGAGAAATTCCTAGTTTCGGGACGGGGAGAACTGCATTTAGGCATTCTCATCGAAACCATGCGTCGGGAAGGCTACGAATTCCAAGTATCGCAGCCGCAGGTTATCTATCGAGAAATTAACGGTCAACCCTGCGAACCCTACGAATACCTCGTTTTAGATGTACCCGAAGAAGCGGTGGGTTCGAGTATCGAACGTCTCGGCCAACGGAAAGGGGAAATGCAGGATATGCAGACGGGCAGCAATGGCCGTACTCAATTGGAATTCGTGATTCCGGCCCGGGGTTTAATCGGTTTCCGGGGCGAATTTATCCGTCTGAGTCGCGGTGAAGGGATTATGAACCATAGTTTTCTGGAATATCGTCCTTTCTCCGGGGAATTGGCCACCCGTTACAATGGCGTGATTACTGCCTTTGAGGAAGGAGTCGCCACTTTCTATTCCCTCAAAAACGCCGAGGACCGGGGGGTATTCTTTATTACTCCGGGAACAAAAGTGTATAAAAACATGATTATCGGCGAAAGCAACCGGCCCCAAGACGTGGAGATTAATATCTGCAAAACTAAACAGTTAACTAACCATCGTTCCGCCACCGGGGATGAATTGGTTCAGTTACAATCCCCCGTGGATATGAGTCTCGAACGCGCCCTCGAATACATTGGACCAGATGAGTTGGTAGAAATTACCCCGAAATCGATCCGTCTGCGTAAATTACCGGTGAAAAAGTTAGCCAAACGTTAATCGGTTTTGACAAAATCCGGCGGCAATTTGGCCCTGGCAATTGCCGCTCAAAGGGGCCGCAACGACTCGAAGATGATCGGTAATTGGTTAAGATTGATATCTGACAAAGAAATCCACTCAGATTTTCAACAAAACTGAGATGATAGAAAAAAGTGCCTTGAGTTTGAGGGTAAAGAATCTGCTGTGAGCTATTCTGCTACTTTGATGCGACATCCGATGTTTCCCGCCGCATCGGACAGCAATCGTCTGCGTCTCTTTTCTGGATCCGCTAATGTATCTCTTGCCCAAGAGGTGGCCCGTTATCTGGGTATGGATGTGGGCCCGATGATTCGTAAACGTTTCGCCGATGGTGAATTGTACATCCAGATTCAGGAATCGATCCGCGGCTGTGATGTCTATTTAATTCAACCCTGTTGCAATCCCGTCAACGATCATTTGATGGAATTGTTGATCATGATTGATGCCTGTCGTCGTGCTTCTGCCCGACAAATTACCGCCGTAATTCCCTATTATGGTTATGCTCGCGCCGATCGCAAAACCGCCGGACGGGAATCGATCGCCGCTAAACTGGTGGCTAATCTGATCACGGAAGCGGGGGCAAGTCGCGTGTTGGCCATGGATTTGCATTCAGCCCAAATTCAAGGTTATTTCGATATTCCCTTCGATCACGTTTATGGTTCCCCAGTGGTGGTGGACTATCTTCTCAGTAAAAAATTACCCGATATCGTCGTGGTTTCTCCCGATGTGGGTGGGGTGGCTAGGGCGCGGGCTTTTGCCAAAAAACTCGATGATGCGCCCCTAGCAATTATCGATAAACGCCGGCAAACCCATAATGTGGCGGAAGTGATGAACTTGATCGGCGATGTTAAGGATAAAACGGCGGTTTTAGTCGATGATATGATCGATACGGCTGGTACGATCGCTCAAGGGGCGCAGTTACTGAAAGCCAAGGGGGCGCGACAGGTTTATGCTTGTGCCACCCATCCGGTTTTTTCCGGTCCTGCGATCGAGCGTTTATCCAGTGGTATAGTCGAGGAAGTGATCGTTACTAACACGATTCCCGTCCCACCAGAACATTTTTTCCCGCAACTGAAAGTCTTGCCGGTTGCCCCGATTCTGGGTGAGGCCATATGGCGCATCCATGAGGACAATTCCGTGAGTAATATGTTCAAATAGATGGCCGAATCCCCCTAAAACTAGGGGGAATTTTTATATTTAGGGTCTGCTGAATAATGGTAAAACCCTTTTAAAATAAGGCTTTTGACCTGCTAAAATCCGATGTTCATGCTGCGAAAATAGGATTAAGACCTTCAAAAACCTTGCATTATCCTTACTTGAGTACACAAACTGGTACAAAAAAAGAGGACAACAAAGCCTGAAACGACCAGCTACTGACTCGGAGACTCCTGACTCCTAACCCCACCAACAAACTTTTTCAGCAAGCCCTATTTATTTTCTTGACATTAATTCGGGTGCATCTCACATTTGCAGAAACACCGACAATCGGCAATTATCAGTGACCCTTAAATTATGACGGATATGTCAGCAGCTGCGTGCAAGCATCCCACCGAAAAGCTAATGCGCGGGGGAAATAACCCCCAACTTTAGAGGAGATTTTCCCTTTAAAAACCTCAACTGAGTAGATTTACAAAAATGGGATGCACCCATTAATTCTGATTTGTGGCAGCGTCGGGGTTGTCAAGTCCTCCCAGACGATTGAAAGGCCAAAAACGCACCACGGCGCGACCGATTAAGTTTTCTCGGGGAACAAAGCCCCAAGCGTGGGAATCATAACTATTATTGCGATTATCGCCCAAAACCAGATATTGATCGGGGGGAACTGTCACCGGTCCGAAAGTATAATTAGGTTCTTCGGCAATATACTTTTCCGCTAAAGCTTTACTGTTGACGTAAACTAGACCGTTTTTGACTTGCACCTTATCCCCCGGCAGTCCAATCACCCGTTTAATAAAAGCATCGTGAAAATTTTGAGCTTTCAGAGCGGCTGTCGGACTAAAAACCACTATATCACCCCGTTCTGGCTTCTGAAAATGATAGCTAACTTTCTCGATAATTAGGCGATCGTTAATCTGGAGAGTGGGTTCCATGGAAGAAGAGGGAATATAACGGGCCTCAGCCACAAAAGTGCGGATGCCAAAGGCCAAAATTCCAGCCGTGACAATGGTTTTAACTGCTTCTAGCCAAGGATTTTCTTGGGGTACGGGAGGGGGAGAAGGTTTTTCGGATTTATGGTTCAAGCTTTCAGCCATAGAATTTTAACTTTTGATAAGGATTAAGCCAATACGCTCTTTAATGTTCTAGTCTAGTGATAGTAGCAGCGTAGATAATATTTTAAGACAATTTTCCTACATCTACTGGATCACTGTTAATTTGTCAAGGCCGCATTCTGCTGCCGGAAGGGGAATTTCCTCGGGGGTAGAAAACGGTGATGTCGTCTATCAAAAAGGACAGTTTTTCGCCGCTATTCAAGGAAAAACGTTAAATTCGAGGATTGAACCCCTAATCTCCCTTAAAAGTCGCTTCTACGTCACTGCTTAGCTCTATGTTTGCACAAATTCCCGAACGCTCGATGCACTATCTGCGATGGGTTGTGACCATCGCTTGGTTAATTCTGATATTTTCTCTGTTTTTTGACCCGATTTCGGCAAAATTAACTGATACTAATAATCTTTCTAGTCCCCTGAGAGTTGATCCCGATGTCTGCATTAAAGTCCAGGGAGTTTGCCTACCCCAATCCTCCTATCAGTTAGGTGCGCCGATTTTTTGGGGAATAGTGGTTCCTAGTAGCATTTTTATCTTATTAGTATTCGGTCACGAACTCTGGCGGCGTATCTGTCCTTTATCCTTTCTTTCTCAAATACCGCGCGCTTTGGGTAAACAGCGTCAGAAAAAACAGACCGATAAATCGGGAAAAGTCCGCTCTGAAATCTATAAAGTGCCGAAAAACTCTTGGTTAGCTCGGAATTATCTCTATCTACAATTAAGTCTGTTATTTTTGGGTTTATGCGGACGGATTCTTTTTGATAATTCCGATCGCTTAGTCTTAGGCAGCTTTTTAATCTTGACTATTCTAGCGGCGATCTTTGTGGGTTATTGGTATGGGGGCAAATCTTGGTGTAACTACTTCTGTCCCATGAGTCCAGTTGAAAGGATTTACAGTGAACCGAGGGGTTTACTAAATAGTACCGCTCACGAAGACAGTCGCGGTGGGATTACTCAATCTATGTGTCGTATTGTCCATGAAGATGGTAGCGAACAAAGTGCCTGTGTTGCCTGTCAAAGTCCCTGTATCGATATCGATGCGGAAAGATCCTATTGGGATGGGATTACTAAGAGCGATCGCCAATGGCTTTATTACGGTTATTTTGGCTTAGTTTTTGGCTATTTTAGCTATTATTACCTTTATGCTGGCAATTGGGACTATTATTTCTCTGGAGCTTGGGCGCACGACGAAAATCAGCTAGAATCCCTCTTGAAACCGGGTTTTTATCTTGCAGGTCAGGCAATTGCGATTCCGGAGTTGGTAGCTGTCCCCTTAACTTTGGCAATCTGCACTTTTTTGGGTTACTTTCTCGGTAAAAAAGTTGAAAATGCCTACAAAGTCTATAGAATCCGCAAAAAGTCGCCCTTATCGACAGAAATTATCCGTCACCGCGTCTTTACTTTCGGAACTTTTCTGATTTTCAATTTCTTCTTTTTTTTCGGTGGTCGTCCTTTTATTAATCTTTTGCCAGAATTTTGCCATCATTTCCTTATTGTTTTACCGGCGGTTTTGAGTAGTTTATGGTTATATCGCACTTGGACAAGAAATCCGGGTCTTTACCAACGGGAAGGACTCGCGGGAAGATTGCGTAAACAGTTAGGTAAACTGGGTCTCGATACGGCTAAATATCTCGATCGGCGATCGCTGGATGCTCTGCACGCGGATGAAGTCTATGTGTTGGCCAAGATACTGCCAGATTTCACCCACCAGAAGGGTTTAAAAGCCTATAAAGCCGTGTTAAAAGAGGCTTTGGAGCAGGGATATACTGACTTCGGCCACAGCCTCGAAATCCTGCAACAAATGCGTTTAGAGTTGACGATTACTGATGCGGAACATCAGGCAATTTTAACAGAGTTGGGTGTGGAATCGGCCGAACTTCTCGATCCGGAAAAGCAGTATAGTCGCGAGGATTGGTTACGTTTACAGAGTTATCGCGATGCTTTGTTAGAAAGTTTGTTGGTGACATGGAAAAAAGACCCCGATCGCAAGGTGGGATCGGAATTACTGGAAGTGTTAACCGGTAAGAGTTCCAGGGAGGCGATCGCTCATTTGTTGACGGAATTGCCAGCCGCAGAAACCGAAACTGTCGAGTCTTTGCGTCGGGAGTACGGAGTTACTGGTCAGGAGGAGGAAACGATTCTCCATCGTCCTCCAGCCTATCAATTATGGCAGAATATCGCCCGCGCTTTTCAGGTCTTCGATCGTCTATCTTTTAGTAGTGAGAGCGATCGTGAGCAACAGGAGCGGATTTTATTGGCAAGATTCCCTCTATTTGATAGTGATGGTTCGGGACAAATTAGCCTTGAGGAGTTAAAAGCTTGTATTGGGGCGATCAAACCGAGGGTGACAGACAAGGAAATCGAAGCTATGTTACAGCAGTCCGATACCGGTCGCGATAATCAGATTAGTTTTCAGGAATTTCGCGACCTACTCCACCAATTCCACAAATAAACTGTCTTCAGTTAAGGAGTCTTTATTTCCCCTGACTCCTTTTTTTCTTTAAAAAAATAGCTGTTCGCAGGCAGGCACGGATTCCCATTATACTAGAAAGTATAAGTCAAGTTGAGGGATTTTGTCAAGCTTTTTTGAGAAAAAATTTCGATGTTTCGCTGAACTGTATTAGGATAAAGAGGGAGATTTAAGAGCAAAATGTAGTATATTTTTTTCCGGTTCGGTTATGGTTTCTGGAAATCGCCGATTGTTAAAATTGATCTGCTCGGAATATAGATGATAGGCTGTATTGTAAAAGTTACGAAGGATAAAAGCAATAAATATACTGGGTGTTAAAGGGGAGGACACTGGAATTCGGCAGTTTTTGAATTGTCCTAGGGTGAGATGACATCTGGGGTGATGAATCTCTTGAAAATTATCAGGATCGTAATCAAATCTAATCGGTACAGCTACAATATTTTTGGCGATAATATCGGCAAATATCTCATCTTCTTCATATAGTTCTGGCTCATTTTGAAAAGATTCCAAATAAGGGGATGAGAAGAAAGCTAGTCTATGAGATAATAACTGCGATCCTTGGAAGCGATAAAGTAATTGAATCAAGGCTCCATCAATCATTTTAATATTATAATTCTTACCGCGATCAAGCTCATCATAAATATCTTGATAGGCAACATTTTTGAGGGCAATGGATAAGTCGTAACTATTGGAATAGCTAATCTCAGAAATATTTTGACTCAATTTATTCAAAGTCGGAAAGTTCTGCTGACTTGATAATCCTACTTCTATCAATTTAGCCGTTAAATTTTCAACATCTTTAAAGATATTCTGAGCATTAAGCATTTCTTAACTATTCTTGGAATATTTTGATAATTTCGTTTTTTTCATCTGATGAAAATTCTATACTTTTTAACTTGGCAATTAATTCTTGCTTTTCCCTGTCATTTTTATATCTGTTGGTATTAAGAGTATCTCGATAAACCTTCTTCATTTGTTGAAGTTCTTCGGGGGTTGGATAGGTAAACTCAAGAGCAAAATTTCTCGATTTAATCTCCTGAAATTCCCTCTCTAAAGCTTGCATATTTTCCCCATAACCAATAACTCTTAACCAAGCTTTACTTCTAGTGATCGCTGTAAATAAAATATTGCGGTTACTAGCAATTTGTGAACCAGATAAACATTCTTGAGCGTTAATGAAATAAACCATTGCCGCTTCATTGCCTTTTGCACGATAAATCTGTGTAAAAGCAATCGAGTTTTCTTGAAAAAACTCATCGGGAGAAGATGTGCTACCTGCTAAATGAGAATTAATATTTTTTGTAAATAACATTTCTCTAGCTTTTCCAAAAACGTTGCGAGCATTTTTAGCTAGTGGATGGATAACCATAATATCTTGGCATCTTAATTCATCTTCCTTAAGATTCTTTTCAATTTGTTCCACTAGCCATTCAAATTGCTCCTGATTGTTATCGAAAGATTTAAAGTTGATAATATCATCGATAGAAGAATGTTCCTCAAGGAATTTAGGACTGGTTTTGGGGGTTCTAATCAGTTTAACAAATTCTCCTGATTTTAATTCTCCTTCTTCAACCTCATAACCAATATCTTGCCATAATTGAGGATTATCAAACATTTGAATTAGTCCCTTTGGATAATAAACTCCAAAACCTAGAGCATGAGCAGAGGAAAGAATAGGACGAGAATTTCTGTAACAAGTATTTAAAACCACATCTTGTTGGGGTTCGCTGGGTAAATTCTCCAATTTAACTCTAGGATTACCATGGTTATCATTTCCAAAAATAACTTCGGGAGAATCCATGACTTTACTATTTAAGCTTTGCAACTCATCATAGGCATAAACTAAACGTTTATCATCTTTCAAGATTTCATAGCAGAGTCTTAAGAAGTCTTGAGGAAAATCTTGGGCTTCATCAATTAAAATAAGATCATAATATTGATGAAATTTTTTAATCTCTCTGAAGGCTTTTTGACAAACAAACTCAAAAGGTTCTTCATCCAAATATGTTAGGGTTTTTGCTTGACTAAAATCTAAATATTCAATATTATGTTGTTTACATAGCTCATAATAAATTCCTTCTATCTTAGGACTTCCCCACGCATGAATAATTTTTACTTTTTCCCAGTCTGGTTCGGAATTTTTATGCTCATAACTAAACCGAGTAATTAAATCTTTGTATTGATCCTTTAACGAGCGTGTATAGAAAGTAACAGCAATATTCCAATCGGGATGAGTTGCATGAAGATAAGCTACTTTCAGCGCTAAGACAATTGTTTTTCCCGAACCTGCTAAACCTCTAATTTTTTGTATACCTTTAGTGGTTTCTAAAACAGCCTTACTTTGAGTTTCATCAAGATTAGCAATAGAATCTTCTAAGTTTTTTAACTTTGCTCCCCTAGAATCTGGTTTAACAACATAACTGCGAGCGTCTTTTTTTCTAATGGTTGTAACAGCTTGTATGACTGAGTTGACTTTCTCGAAATATTCAGAATCATTGCCTTGACATTTATTGATAAAATCATCAAGATCTTTATCTTTAATAAGAACAGGATATTCCTCTCGGTTAATTCCTTCTGGATAATTAGTCCAAATCGGTGCATAGGTGGCTACAGAAATGTTAACCATTAGCTTTCTTTTTTGAACAAGCTCTTTATAAGACAGCAGTTTTGCTTCTAACTTGGTTATGCTCTCGTCTTGAGTGCCTTCAATATCCAAATCATAATTTTTTCCCTCATCAATATTAAAAATAATAATCCCTTGCTGACGAGAGACTAATAGAGCATCAATTTGATATCCTCCTTGCGGAGTTGGAAGAATAGGATAGCCGATATACAATCTTCCCTCTATATCTGTTCTTTCCTCAAAATATTTAGCTAATCTTTGAGAAGATACAGGTTTAGCTGAAGAACCGCGAATAACGTTAACCATAATTTTTACCTCGGGAGTTCTTTTAGCAGAATCATTAGATGCCTATTGATTCTTGAGGAGGGCAACAAAATTACTATAGCATTTTTTCAACCATCAAGTTATGTTATGATCATCGGTTAATCCTCAGTTTTGACCTAAAGCTATAAATTATAGCTATTAAGTAGGGAGGCACAATTATTTGTAGGATGGGTTAGCGCACTTCGTAACATGAGCGGGCGTTGGGTTTCATGCTTCAACCCAACCTACGTTCATCTTATATTTAATTCCACCCACCTACTTAACCTCTCACAATAAACCGCGATAACGGATAAAAACGAGGATTACTGCCCAGGAACCTAAAGCTACTTTAACGGCGACTAAAATGTTTAGTATCGGTAAAATGCCGCCACTAAATAGCGCCCCTAATTCCCCGTGGGGTAACTCAAATCCTGAGAGAGTAATGGCGGCTAAAACAATAAAAACTAAGACGGAAATTTTCTCCCATGTTGCTGCTTGCCAACGGCGATAAATTGCTTGCATCCATTCGGGAGAGGAGGTAATTGCTATTAAACCAATTGCCGTACCTCCGGCGACTCCGGCGGCAAAACCTCCCCCCGGACTTAAATGTCCGCGGATAGCTAATTCAATGCCCACTAAAGCGGCAATTGTTGACCCTAAACGGGCTAAAATAATCGAAGGTTGGTCGGTAAATTGATGGATTTTACTGGCGGGTTTTTCCGTGGCTAAAAGAAAATTAGCCCCCATAATCGCAATGGTAAAAACAATCACTTCATAGATGGTATCGTAGAGACGATTACGAAAAATAACCACCGAAACCGCATTAGGAACACCGCCGTCGCGCACTAGGGATTCAACAATTTCTAAGGATGATACAGAGGAAGCAGTATTGGGAATAATTACCATTTTGACAGCGAAGGCAATGGCGGCTAGAGTATAAATCCATTTCATTAGTGTTTCTCCTCTAATTTTGGGGTTTCAATACAGGTTAAAATCGTGTTGGCTGCCGTTAATTCATTTTTAAAAATATCGTAGAGATAGGGTAATCTAATTGTGGTTTGGTAGGGGATAGTTTCTGGATTGTCTTGACGGATACAGACGGCATGAACATCCTTATCAATAAATGTCTTGGAATTCATGACCAAGGCGCTTAGGGCATCTCGTCAGGGAAGTTCTTCTCCCTATCTTCTGCCCTAAGAGAGTTCTTCCACTGAGTCAATGCCACTGGCTGCTTGACCCCCCCCTGAACGGTTACAGATCAAGAGCGAGCGGACATTTGACTTTCGTTCCCCCTAAACCACAGTAACCGCCGGGGTTTTTCGCTAAATACTGCTGATGATAACCTTCAGCATAATAAAATTCAGGTGCGTCGAGGATTTCCGTGGTAATCTGACCGTAGCTCGCTTGATTGAGAGCTTCTTGGTAGATCGATCGAGATTTTTCCGCTAATTGCTTTTGCTGGGGATTATAAGTATAGATACCCGATCGATACTGAGTTCCCGTATCATTACCCTGACGCATTCCTTGGGTGGGATTATGACTTTCCCAGAAAACCTTTAACAGTTGTTCGTAGGAAATCACACTGGGATCATAGATCACTAAAACCACTTCATTATGTCCAGTCATGCCGGTACACACTTCCTGATAGGTGGGATTGGGGGTGATACCAGCCGCATAACCTACGGCCGTAGTGTAAACTCCTTCTAATTGCCAAAATTTGCGCTCTGCTCCCCAAAAACAGCCTAAACCGAACATTGCGGTTTCCATGCCGGTGGGAAAGGGGGGCTGCAAAGGATGACCGTTAACGTAGTGGGTGCTAGGTACGGGCATTTTTTCCGATCGCCCGGGTAGTGCTTCCCTTACTGTAGGCAAAGTTAATTTTTTTCCGAATCCGAATAACACCATAATTAAGAATTTGTCCAGAAAGTTTTACCTTACTTTACATTATCGCTTAATTTTAGGGATTTCAGTGATCGGTGATCAGAACCGAGGCTGCAGCTCAATTTTTGTCAATCTACTGATACCATTTTTCTAAAGTAATGGCAGAGATGGTTAATTTATCTTCCCACTAAACCCTCTCCCAGAAGGGGAGAAGCGAGTAAAATGCCTGCCACGAATAAAAAAAATGCTATCAGCCAATTACTTTGAGAGTTAAGCAGTAAACGTTGGGGGTGTTGGGTTTCGCTTTTTCAATCGAATTAATAGGTTTTCTCCCAAGTATTGTTTCGCTCAAACCAATCGACGAGACTGCTCCCTAATTAGATTTAATTGGGCTAACCTACTTCCAAATTGTGTTAGCATCAGAGATAAGTATAAAACAGCCGAACGATTAAAGCGGGACTATTGGCTCTATAGGGTGTTTAACTGTGAGACAATGTCGGAAGTTTATGTCATTCGAGATGCGGTTACGCTAGGACGGCAACCTGTTACAAGCATTGAACATTATCAGCTTGGACTAGAGGCAATTCTACGGCAGGATGAACGGGAATGAAGATCAGCAAAATTCAGATTAAAAATTTTAAGTCTTTTCAAGATGTTACCGTAGATCTAGATCCTGATTTTAATGTCTTTACTGGGGTTAATAATTCAGGAAAAACCAATTTGCTAGAGGCGATTGCTCTTTGGCATGAGTGTTTTAATAAGCTAATTCGACAAGCGGGCAAAGGATATAAAGAGTTATACAAAAAAGGTGATTATATTCTCGGTCATACAACAGACAAATATTTTCCTTACGAAACTATTAAAACGGTTAGAACTTCAAATATTGACGATATTTTTTATCGACGTGATACAACTGCTCCTATTGAATTATCTATTAACTTAAATAAAGTAGATATAAATTTAGAAATTGGTTTTTCTATCAAGACCTCTGGTTTAAATTATGTTATTGAGCTTTTGAATTATAACCAATATAACTTTAGAGGATTCAATGAGTTTTTTGAAAATTTTCCCAACCCTATTAGTGCATCTTTTGCCTCTCCTGTAGCCACCATCAGAACTGAGGAGAGATTTGTGACTCGTCCACAAATTATTGAATCTATTCAAAAAAGAGAGTCTGTTGAAGTTGTTCGTAATCGTTTATACAATCTTTATTATGATACAACTCTAAATGAAAATCTTTACGATAATTTTATTGGAGATTTATCGTATATTCTCTTTAACGGCGATAAAAAAATTGAGTTTTTCCCTAAAAGTGATATCCAAAAAGATATAAAATCAGTGATTGATTATAAAATCGAGTCAAGAGACATTGAGAAAGATATTTCTCTATTGGGAAGTGGAACGTTACAAATTATTGTTATTTTATTGAATCTTTACGCACCGGAAAAAACTAGAGACCTAAACTTAATTTTATTTGATGAGCCTGATAGTCATATTCATCGGGATATTCAAAAACGTTTAATCGATACGGTTCTTAGATTTTCGACAAATACTCAAATATTTTTAACCACTCATAATGAGACTCTAATTCGTCAGGTTCCTCTGCATCAGCTTTTTCATATTGAAAACAGACCCAACTATCACTATACTTCTGTGGTTAAAGATGAACAGAGTTTAGAAGTTGGCTCTCGTTTTAAAGGAATTTATCCATCTAGTCTGAATCCTATTATTAGTTCTTTAGGGAATAGCAATGGTTTAGATTTTATTAATGCAGTTGAAGCGGATAAAATCATTTTTGTCGAAGGTCAGGATGATGCAAAAGCAATTTATACGTTATTACAAAAGAATACTATTGGTATAAATACAAAAAAATATTCTTTCTGGGTGATGGGTGGAGTCTCTCAAATTTTTAAGGATTTACCTAGTTATAAAAAGATCTTTCAGTTAATTAGAAATCAGCAGAATTTATGGCAAAAATCTGTGTTAATTTTTGATAGAGATTTCTTAAATGACGACCATAAAAATCTAATTCTAAGTAATTTAGATAATCGGTTTGGTTTGCCAACGTATATCCCACGTGCATATACGTTTGAATCTATTTTATTGACAGATTTTGATAAATTGGGTAGATTACTTTTTCTGTGGTTAAATCGCCAGCAAAATTCGATTTCAGTGGATGCCGTTCGTCTTGCCCAAGGTCTTCAACAAGCCTATCTGAACTATATGAATCCCAAATTACAGCAATTACTCAATGATGATGAGGCATTTGAAAAAATCATTTATCAATGTCGCTCTGTTCGGGATAAGCTCAAAAGTGATGATATGTTGGGTACAAATGATAGGTCAATTCCAGAAAATGATGTTCAATTATCAACTGCTTATCGCAACTATTTCAATCAAATTTTGAATACACGGGATTTTTACAAGTATGCCAAAAAAGATGACGTTCAAGCAATTATCAATCAGGTGATCAGCCCTCATAATATAGCGTTTAATATTGAGCAGGATTTTATTGCTTTATTAGAATGCGTTGATCGCTCAACTTGGTTTGAGGAGTGGGATTTTTTAACGAGATTGTAGAATTTTAACCATGATGAAAACTGCCCGCAAGAGTTTAGAGAAGATGCGGCCAAAATTATTACTGAATTTGCCAAGCAAACTGATGACTGATTACTGATTACTGAAAAAAAGCTGCGCCGCTGCCCGTTAAAATTAACCGAAGTGAGGCATAAGAGTCAAAACTCCCAAGTCTAAATCTTTACTATTGATCGATTTTGCCTCATAGAGGGCTAACATATCGTTTAATTGGGGATTACCGCAGGAGGAACCGGTTACGCCCATGGCAATAATCAAACCACAATAACCCTCGGTATTTTTGATGCGTTTTTGCCAATTGCGGCGCGCATTACGGTGGTCGGGATCATCCTGCTCGAATTCGCCAAATAGATAGAGATCACCGTTAGCCATTTTCAGAATCCCCAGATCATAACGGGTATCTTCGAGGGGATCTTCGCCGGGGTTAAAACCAATGGCCGCCAAACCGCCAGCTTGTTCGATTTTTTCGATAATTTCCTTGGCTTTCGGTCGGGAGGTCTGGATCATGACCACGGGGAAACCCTCCCCTTTTGTCGGTACGGATTGGGGTTGATAATGGATTTTCGGACGACTGCGAATTTTATCTAATAATTGCCAGGGAACCATTCCCAGACTCAGATGTGCATTATCGGGGACGAGATTCTCCTTGAGTACGGATTCTTCCTCATCATCCTCATCATCGTCGTCGTCGTCCTCCTCTAAGAGTTGCATAAATTCCGCACATAGATCGGGCATCGTGGCCACCGTCACGGCCACGGTTTCCCCTTTTGCTTGTTCGGGATCGAGAGGAATGCGAAAACGACGCTGTAATTCTCCGATCGGTTCTTCGGATAAAGCGGATTGATTGCCTTTAAAAAAGCGCAGCAGAGCCATTAAAGCTAAATATACCGTGATTGCTTCTTCTTCATCCAAATAGGGGCGAATACCTTCGTAGGGATGCACGCTGCCGAAAACTGGATGGATCTGGGAAGGGGGAGCCGAGGCCAGATCGTAGTCATCCTCATCATCTTCCTCCTCATCATCGGCCAATTCGTAGCTTAAAAACCAGCAATCTTGGGAAAGAAAAGCTTTTTCTAATCTTTCCATCGATTTTTCTTCTAAAGCGGACTGGCGGAATTGTTTGAGGGATGCTAGGGAACGATAGAGAATGACTCCGTATTCCCGACCGAGCATTCCCATGACACAGGCGTAAAGATGCGGGAAATCGGCGCGGTCTCGCGTAGCGAGCGCGTTGCGATCGAGCTTAATTTCCAAAATATCGTAATCAGCTAAACAGGACCAGGGTTCAGCTTTCCAAATTTCGTGAGCAGTTTTCACTAAAGCGGACTGCCAAGCGGGAGGAATTGCCGGGGGACGGTTATTTTGGAATTCCTCGAATCCACGAAAGAGATCATCGATCAGGGGCAAACTGGGGACATAATCGATGGTGATATCGAGATCTTGCAGTACCCCGCGCAGAAAAAACTGTGTTTCTCGATCGCGGACGATAATTTTTTTCGGTCTAGCTGGCCGGGCGGGACTTTGCGGCGTTTCGATGGCGCGGATTAAGGTTCTCACCATGGCCTCGGGCCCGGTTTCGGGGGAAACTACTTCCATAGCGCGTACACAGCCCTCGCTACCATCCACCCAGATCACGCACTCGCCGCCGCTTTCTTGATTTGGTTCTAAGGTGGCCCGGGGCATTCTCTCGGATAAGGATAAAGCACGACGATCTCCTTCCCAAACACTGGGAATTTGTGGGATTTTTTTGAGGCGGCTTTGGGTGGTCCGGGGCAGAAGATTCATCGGGAAATTTAGGGGTAGCTGTGTTAGAATTTTAACCTTTTCTTTTCAAGGATTCCATAGAATCATTCTATCGATTTAGTCGATAACTTGATAAATAAACCGGAAACCTGACCAAGTTCCCAGATCAAAGGCGTATTCATCAATTACACTGCCAGAATTATCCATTTTTAGACCTAAATCTAATTTTAGATCGCGACCGAAAGCTCTGGCTATTTCTAGGGGGTTAGTCAGGGTGAGCAGTTGGGTTGCTTCTCCCTTGAGGCTTTGAGTGGCATTGAGAAGGGTCAAGGTGTTCGGGAAAGGATGGCGACTGAGGATCAGTATATTCTCTCTGATGCCCTTGGGTTGACTAATTTTCCAATGTCCTTGGCGGTCATTGGGGATGGTGGCCTTGGTTTTGGCGGCCACGACAAAGGGGGCTAATGGCCTGGAATTGCTGAAATTATCGGGGTTTTCTGAACGGGAACAGTATAAAAGCGGTTGGCAATCGCTGTTGAGGACAAGGATCATTGCGTAGAGGGGTTGTTCTTCTTGATTTTCGATTTGATAGCGAATTTCCGTCCCGACGGGCAGAATTAAGTCATTTTTAGCGGTATTATTCCCCTTGCTACCCGCAATTTTTTGGGTTTGTACCGGGTCGATATAGGTTTGATCGAGGCTTTCCAGGGTGACAATGACGGCTAAACCGGAGGATTCTTGATTGATCAACAAGTGCCACAATTTGCAGGCCAGCAGGGTTTCTAGTTGGGATTGCAGTCGTTTGATCCCCGATTTAATGGCTTCGTTGGCCGCCCCTAAACTACCGATAATTAGGGAGCCATTGGCAGATAATAACTGATAATTGCCAGTTTCTTCGCTACCAACTCGACTTAAGAGACAATCTACCGTTTGTTCGCCAATGTTAACCACGGCGGCCACATCGGGCAAACTGGCAAAGGTACTGGTGGCATCTACCCGTTCAATTCGGGTTAAGTTACTATCCAAACCGACGATTAAGCCGATTTGACTGGGAAAAACCCGCAATTTTTCCTGTAGAATCTGTCCTATTTCTAGGGAAGCAGCCGGGGATAATAATTGCGCTTTAGCCTTTAAACCCTGACGGGAGAGAATTTGTAGGCTGATTTCCTCCCCAGTCGCGTCAATAAAGCTTAAACAGGAGTTAATCCCGTAATTTTCTAGGATTTCTAAGGGCAGGCCGACCAGATTGACTTCTAGGGTGCGCTTATCAATAAGATTTGTAACAATTGCCGCCCCACCCCTTGACGTTTCTGACGTTGTATGATAGGGCGGCGCAGAATTATTTTTTTGATTACTGGTTAGGATTGCCGGTTGCTGTTGTTGACTGCTGTGACTAGCGACGAGATTACGGAGACGGGGAAAAGCGATCGCAATTGTCGGACTGGGGCAAGCTTGCCAGAGATACTGCGTAAGATCATAGGTAAATAAGCCAGCATTGGGGCTATTACCGCTCAATTCCAGGGCGATTTGCTCTGGTTGAGCGGCACAGAAAACAACACCGTTATTGAGCTTATTTTTGAGGTTAAAACGGGTTTTGATATCTGCTGCGAAAGTTAATTCGGCGGGATTAAGATTAGCAACAGAGCTAGGATAGGAACGAATTTTGAGATTACCGAGATAAGTCCGATTTTGGGGGAGATGACTACTATCAAAAATCAAGCTAAACTTATCCGTAGCTAGACAGCGAGCCATAAGCAAAATATTTTCCTTAATTAGAGCATTTTCCGTCCCATTACTAGGAATAAAAACCTCTTTTCCTTCTCCAACACTGCCATAACCGCTAAAGTGAAAAATTACCACATCACCCGGTTTAGCTTGGGCGATCAGGTGTTCTAAAAAAGCCAATTCGATCGCTT
Organism: Microcystis novacekii Mn_MB_F_20050700_S1; assembly: GCA_007096045.1. Taxonomy (GTDB): domain Bacteria; phylum Cyanobacteriota; class Cyanobacteriia; order Cyanobacteriales; family Microcystaceae; genus Microcystis; species Microcystis novacekii. The sequence continues at coordinate 24,915 of SFAU01000079.1, forward strand.
CTCTAGTGGCTTTTTGCCCCGTTAAAGTCACTATATCAGCATCCTGAAAGCCAAAACGATAACGGAGAAGGTCTTTTTGTAACTCCACATCGGTAAGACAACCGGGCAGCGGCGGAATATTCGCCCCATACTGGTCAATACCGACCAAAAGAGCCAATTTTCGGGGATTAGGGGCGGCGAGAGCAGCCAAATGACGGTTAACTGTCCCTTGACTAATGGCCAAAGTCAGCAACCCCCAACCTGTCTGCTGGATCAATTCTCGCCTAGTTATGTTCATGACTCTCGCATAGCCCGGATTAATTCGGCAGCCACTTCTGGACGGGAGAATTCCGGAGGTGGTAATTCTCCTTTACGGAGCAGTTCCCGGACTTTCGTTCCCGAAAGGTGGATTCTTTCTTCTGGTAGGCTGGGGCTAGTTTTAGTGGTTGCCATTCCCGAAGTGCGGGTACAGTAGAAAGCGTGTTCAAACTTCATCGGTACGATTCCCAATTCGCTTGGCTCGAACTCATCAAAGATATACTGAGCATCGTAGGTTCCGTAGTAGTCTCCGACTCCGGCATGGTCACGACCGACGATAAAATGGGTACAACCGTAGTTTTTGCGGATAATAGCGTGGAAAATTGCTTCCCGGGGGCCTGCATAACGCATAGCTGAGGGGTTGATAGCCAGAATAACGCGATCTTGGGGAAAGTATTTATCCATCATGATCTCATAGCAACGCATCCGCACATCGGCCGGCACATCATCGCTTTTGGTAGCGCCGACAAGGGGATGCAAGAATAAACCATCTACCACTTCTAGAGCGCATTTTTGGATGTATTCGTGGGCCCGGTGGATGGGATTACGGGTTTGGAAACCGACGATAGTTTTCCAAGCTTTTTCGTGGAACATTTGGCGCGATTGCAGAGGATCGATCTGATATTTGGGAAACTGAGGATGAGGATCGCGCTGAAGTAACCAAATTGGACCTGCGAGGTTAATTTCTCCCTGTTCATAGAGGACTTTTACCCCGGGGTGTTTCTGGTCGTCGGTACGATAGACGTTAACTGCTTCGTGGGCCTTATTGTAACGATATTTTTGGGTTAGTTCCAGGACTCCGACAAAGTTGCCTGCGCTGTCATCTAAACGAATCCAGTTGCCTTCTTTGAGGGGATCCGCCACTTCTTCGCTAACGGAAAGAGTCACGGGAATTGCCCAGGGTAAACCATTGATTAGACGCATATCATCGACGACTTTTTCGTAGTCGTCTTGTTCCATAAAGCCTTTTAGGGGACTAAAACCACCAATAGCAATCATAACTAAATCCGAGAGCGCTCGTTCATCTAAGGAAACTCGCGGTAGTTTTGCAGCTAGGGCCAGAAATTCGGCTTTTTCGGCAGCAGTAGCAATACGATTAATTAATTGCCCACCGTGGGGCGCGATTCCTTCGGTCAGTACAGTCATAAAAATTTCTTTACATTGTCACGGTTTATCCTATCAGAAGTTGGCTAAAGCTTAATCAAAGGGTTGGGTCTGGCGATGATTTTCCAGTTGGAACAGTTTACAATAAGATTTGTAAAAATTTATAAATAATTATGAGCGAAAAAGTTGTCCTGATTGTCGGTGCTACGGGGGGTATCGGTGGGGCATTAGCCCGTAAACTAGCTGTTAATGGTCATAAATTGGTCTTAGTGGCGAGAAATGCCGATAATTTATCTAATTTAGCGGGTGAGTTGGGTTGTCCCTCTTTAATTGTGCCGACGGATATCACTAATCCGACTCAGGTGGAAACTTTGATGGAAAAAATTATCTCCCATTACGGCCGGTTGGATGTGTTGGTTAATGCGGCCGGAGCCGGGGTGATGAAACAATATAATAAAATCACGCCGGAAGATTTAGATAAAATGCTCGACCTCAATCTGAAGGGGAGTTTTTATACCTGTCAGGCTGCCGCTAATGTGATGAAGGAAAATAAGGCCGGTCATATCTGTAATGTGGTGGGAATTTTAGGTAAGCATTCTATGGCTATGGCTGCCGCTTATTGTGCTTCTAAGTACGGGGTGGTCGGTTTTAGTAAATGTTTGGCTGATGAGTTAAAACGCTATGGTATTAAAATGACTTTATTCTATTTTGGTGGTGTGGATACTCCTTTTTGGGATCAGGTGAGCTTAAAGGTTGATCGCTCTAAAATGTTAACCGCTCAAACCGCAGCCGATGCTATCTATTTTGCCATGAATGCTGAACCCCAAGCCGTCCCCATGGAAATTAATATTCAACCCGATAGTCATCTCTTTTTTTAATCCTCAGGAGTCAGGAGTTGGGGTTGGGTACATCTCATTTTTGTCAATCTAATAAGTTGGGATTTTTAAAGGGAAACTTTCTTTCTATTAAAATCGGGTGTTACTTCTGGTTTTATCACTCAATCCAAGCTTTTGGGGGGTTCTACCCCCCAAACCCCCCGCGCATTAGTTTTTCGGTGGGATGCTTACAGGCAGCTGCTGATATATCTGTAATAATTTAAGGGTCACTGATAATTGCTGATTGTCGGTGTTTCTGCAAATGTGGGATGCAGCCGTTGGGGTTTTAGGGTTTTGGGGTATTAGTTGAAATTCCCCCATTCCCCACTCCCCCATTCCCCACTTCATAATTCATAATTCATAATTCCTAACACTCAACCACTTTTTTGACTTTATCTATGTTTGTTGATCATATTCATTTTTATGTAGAATCGGCCAAAAAATGGCGAGATTGGTTGGTGCGGGTGATGGATTTTCAGGCGATCGCAAGTTTAGTTAATCTCCACACGCACACGGAAATAGTTGGCAATGGCATCCAAAAAGATAAAACTAAACAGATTATTTTTATCTTATCTTCTCCCTTAAATTCCCTTAGTCCCGTGGCGGAATTTTTAGGTAAATATCCTGAAGGTGTGGCTGATGTAGCTTTGCAAGTGGAGGATTTAGACAGTTTAGCTAGGAGAATTAAACAGGATATTTTTATTCAGGAAAGTGCTTTTTCTAGGGGGAAGATAAAAAGCTGTCAAATCTCTAGCATTGCTAATCTCAAACATACGTTAATTGAAAGACAGGGAATCACGCCAATTTTAGCCGATCCTAATCTGATTGAGTATGATAGTAAGGAACAATATAATCAGGATATTCTGGCAATTGATCATTTAGTTTTAAATGTTTTTCAAGGAAATTTAGAGTTAACAGCCAATTGGTATGAGGAAAATTTAGGCTTTAAAAAAAGGCAAACTTTTACTATTAAAACGGAGCGTTCTGGTCTTTATTCGCAGGTACTTATTCACCCAGAAACCGAATTAAAATTGCCAATTAATGAACCAGATAGTAACAGTTCTCAAATTCAAGAGTTTTTAGATATTAATCAAAAATCTGGCATTCAACACATCGCTTTAAAAACAGAAAATATTGTAAAATTAACTCAAAAATTAAGAGAAAGGAAAGTAGAATTTTTATCAGTTCCCAACAGTTATTATCAACAAATTAACTATCAAAAAACAGATTTTAATATTGCTGATTGGGAATGGTCAGAAATTAAAAAACAGGAAATTCTCATTGATTTTGAACAAAATAGTCATTCCCTCCCAGAAAAGCCGACTTTACTGCAAATTTTCACTAAACCAATTTTTTCTCAGCCGACTTTCTTTTTTGAATTAATCGAGCGACGTCATGCTGCTAGAGGTTTTGGAGAAGGCAACTTCCAGGCCTTATTTGAAGCGATCGAACGGGAACAAATAGAGAGAGGAACTTTCGATTAAAGTCAGGAAAGCGATAATTTTTCCCGTCAGACTAGGGACGATAACGTAATTCAATCACATCTTTTTTGATCGTGACATCATAGGAACCAAAAAAGGCTTGTCCCAAGAGTCCTAATCCTTCCATTTGGGGAGAAATACCAACAATCTGATTAGATAAAACCACTTCTCCAACCTTAACAGAATTAATGCGACCAAGATAAACAGTAACGACACCGCCGGCGGTATGAGCGAGTACCTCCCTTTCCCGTTTGACTTTCATCGCTTGTGCCATGGCATCGGTGAGGACGATGCCACTAGCTCCCGTATCAAAAAGCATTTCATAATAGTGACGGTTATTAAAAACTACCATCACCGTGGGAATGCCGTTAACCCGGCGTTGAATCGGTAGCTGATAAACTTGCGGGGAATTTTTCCTATTTCTAGACGAACCGCCACAGAGACGGCTAAGATCTATGTGTTGTCCATCTGCTCTTTGGAGAAAGCATTCCGATTGAGCGAGAGTCGTAGGGGTGAAGGGAAATAACAGCAGGGTGCTGGCCAATGCGATCGCAGAAAGAGACTTATTCATGGGTTCAACATCGAGAAGACCGACTCGGAAAAGAACGCTTCTAGTTCTAGAATTCCCCAAAAATGCGGGAAAATAACAGGAGTTTAACCGGGGGGCCAGGTCATTAGGCGATCGCCTAAGAGATGGACATGAAGATGATCGACGGTTTGACCTCCATGTTCCCCATTATTGATCACCACTCGATAACCTTGACTTAATTTGACTTCGGCGGCCACCTTTTTAACAGTTAGTAACAAATGTCCCAATAGATCTCGATCGCTTTCGCTGGCTTCCTCTAGTTTCGGAATCGGTTTTTTGGGGATAATGAGGATATGGGTGGGTGCCTGGGGATTAACATCTCGAAAAGCGAGAACCAGATCATCTTCATAGACGATCGAGGCAGGGATTTCTTTACGGATAATTTTGCTAAAAATAGTCTCACTCATAGACAAATTACTTTTTTTTCAACTATACCATTAAGCTCTCAGCTTTTCTGGCTAGGTTATCCCGATAAATAGGGTGATTTTCTGGGTAAATTCCCAGATAAAATCATTTTTATGCGGAAAACTAGCCTAACATCCTGTTTCATTTTCCTAAGAACTCACTTTATTTTTACTTGAGCCAAAATGTTAGCAAGGGTTTGGAGTGCGGCAATTATCGGCATCGATGCCATTAAAATCGGGGTAGAGGTGGATGTATCGGGGGGATTACCCGGAATTGCCGTGGTGGGTTTACCCGATACCGCCGTGCAGGAGTCAAAAGAAAGGGTAAAAGCTTCCCTAAAAAATGCCGGATTTGCCTTTCCCATCCGCAAAATTGTCATCAATTTAAGTCCCGCCGATATCCGCAAAGAGGGGCCGATTTATGATTTACCGATTAGTATCGGCATTTTAGGGGCTTCCGAACAGGTAGAAGCCGATTTATTGGGGGATTTTCTCTTTTTAGGTGAATTATCCCTCGATGGTAGTTTGCGTGCCGTGGCGGGGGTTTTACCCATTGCTGCTGCCGCCGAAAAAATGGGGATCAAGGGTTTAGTGGTTCCCGCCGATAATGCCAAAGAAGCGGCCGTGGTTAAAGGCGTACAAGTGTATGGGTTTCGTCATCTATCGGAAGTGGTAAATTTCTTAAATGAACCCGATCGCTATTCACCGATGACTTTTAACGCTGCCGAAGAATTTGGGCGATCGCAGGTAAATCTCCCCGATCTCAAGGATGTCAAAGGCCAAGCAATTGGCCGTCGGGCCCTGGAAATTGCCGCAGCTGGAGGTCATAACCTAATTTTTGTCGGGCCACCGGGCAGCGGTAAAACCATGTTAGCGCGACGTTTACCCGGTATTCTGCCGCAGTTAACCTTTGCCGAATCCCTAGAAGTCTCCCAGATTCATTCCGTCGCCGGATTACTGAAGGATCGAGGTTCCTTGGTGCGCGAGCGTCCTTTTCGCAGTCCCCATCACTCCGCTTCCGGAGCGGCGCTGGTGGGAGGTGGTACTTATCCCCGACCGGGAGAAATCTCCCTTTCTCACCGTGGTATTTTATTTTTGGACGAATTAACGGAATTTAAGCGCAGTGTCTTGGAATATCTCCGACAACCCCTAGAGGATGGTTATGTGAGCATTTCTCGCACTCGTCTTTCTGTCGCTTTTCCGGCCCGTTTTACCCTGGTGGCGAGTACCAATCCCTGTCCCTGTGGTTATTACGGCGATTCGGTTCAACCCTGCAGCTGTTCAGTGCGACAACGGGAACAGTATTGGGCGAAATTATCGGGGCCGCTTTTAGACCGTATTGACCTACAAGTGACGGTAAATCGCCTGAAACCAGAAGAAATGACCCAAGAGAGTCGGGGAGAAGCTTCTGAGCAGGTGCGGCAACGGGTAGAAAGGGCCAGACAAAAGGCCAGCGATCGCTTTCAAAATACGGGGATTCGCTCTAATGCGGAGATGAATTCCGAGCATTTGCGGCGTTTTTGCGCTCTTGATCAGAGCAGTCGCCATATTTTAGAAGGGGCAATCCGAAAATTGGGTTTATCGGCCCGAGCAATGGATCGCATTCTCAAAGTTGCCCGCACCATTGCCGATTTAGGAGATAGTGAAATGCTGAAAAGTTCCCACGTTGCCGAAGCAATTCAGTATCGCACTCTCGATCGTTTAAGTTAAGTAGGTAGGTGTCAAAAATTGTCAGTTCCCCCCTTATTAAGCTATCCATAGTCTTGTCGAACTACTGATCTCTGGCCGAAGTCTCACGGCCGAAGCCCACAAGACGGCTAGGCTTGCCGCCATTAGGGGGTTTAGGGGCAATTTGCCCAGTGACTCGTTTTAACAGTGGTCTTGCTAACCTGGAATTACTAGGCCACTTTTCTGATGGAAGTGTTGCCCTTTTCATCGGTTTCGATAATTCTCTGGCGAAGGTCTATTGATAGTGATGGCATGATATTCTCTGCATTAAGTGCTGTTGTCATACCCCCCCATTGTACTTCTTGGTTACAGAATCCGCCGTAATCACTGATAACTGATCACTGATAACTGATAACTGACTTTCCTATGTACCCTCTCAATTCTCACCGCACAGAAATAACTACCGTTGCCGATCCTATTTATCTGGAAATCTTTAAAAATCTCTATCAATTTATTGCCGAAGAAATGGGGATTACTCTCCAAAATACGGCAGCAAGTGTCAATATTAAAGAGCGCCTAGACTTCTCCTGTGCTATCTTTGATGAGGTGGGAAATTTAATCGCTAATGCCCCTCATATTCCTGTACATTTAGGCTCTATGGCCGATAGTGTTAAAAGTTTAATTCAGGATAAAATGGAGACGATTCGTCCAGGGAATGTTTATCTGGCTAATAATCCTTATAATGGCGGTACTCACCTGCCAGATGTCACAGTAATTAGTCCTATTTTTGACCAACAAAATCAGGAAATATTATTTTATATTGCCTCCCGGGGACATCAAGCCGATATCGGTGGAATTACCCCCGGTTCTATGCCTCCCCACTCTGTCCATATTAGCGAAGAGGGAATTTTATTCGATAATTTTTTGCTGGTAGCGGCGGGCAAGTTTCGGGAACAAGAATTAATTAATCACTTAACTAATAGTCCTTTTCCCGCACGCAATATCGCCCAAAATATTGCCGATTTTCAAGCACAAATAGCCGCTAATGCCAAGGGGGAAAGAGAATTACATAATATGGTTGATCGCTACAGATTAGCTATGGTTAAAGCCTATCAACAGTTCGTTCAAGATAATGCCGAATTAGCGGTTAGAAAAGCTATATCTGTCTTAAAAGATGGTGAATTTACCTATTATTTGGATAACGGTGCTGTCATCAAGGTCAGAATCAGCATAGATATTGATAATTGTCAAGCGACCATTGATTTTACTGGCACATCTGAGCAGTTAAATAATAATTTTAATGCACCCCTAGCAGTGACGAGAGCGGCGGTTTTATACGTTTTTCGTACCCTTGTGGAGGAGGCAATTCCTTTAAATGCTGGCTGTTTCAAACCCCTCCATTTAATTATCCCTTCTGGCTGTTTTCTTAATCCCGTTTATCCAGCGGCCGTAGTAGCGGGAAATGTGGAAACTTCCCAGGCAATAGTTAATGCTTTATACGGTGCTTTAGGTATTCAAGCAGCCAGCCAAGGGACGATGAATAATTTCACTTTTGGCAATCAAGAATATCAATATTATGAGACTATTTGTGGTGGTTCTGGTGCGGGGGCAAATTTTGCGGGAACCGCTGCCGTACAAACCCAGATGACTAATTCCCGTCTTACCGATCCGGAAGTATTAGAAATGCGCTATCCTGTGTTAGTAGAAAGTTTTAGTATTCGCCATGATAGTGGCGGTAAGGGACAATATTCTGGAGGTGATGGTGTGATGAGAAGGATTAAATTTCAAGAGGCCATGACTGCTAATATTTTATCCAGTAATCGCCTGATTCCCCCCTTTGGACTAGCGGGAGGAAAAGCTGGTAAAATAGGACGTAATGCCGTGGAAAGAAACGATGGAACTATCGAAGAATTGCCCGGTACTGCTACTGTAGAAATGAACCCCGGTGATATTTTTATTATTGAAACCCCCGGCGGTGGTGGCTATGGAAATTGCTGAACGATAACTTTAATTTTAATTAAGTACCTAAGCAAAATTAAGTAAGTGGTTATAATTAAATTAAAGATGGATCCCCCCTTAATCCCCCCTTAATAAGGGAGGTGTCTGACGATTTACTGATTAAATCATGACAATTATCTTAGCGATCGAAACCAGTTGCGATGAAACGGCCGTGGCTATTGTTAACAATAACCAGGTGTTGAGTAGTGTGGTTTCTTCTCAAATTGATCTCCATCGTCTCTATGGTGGTGTTGTGCCAGAAATGGCCTCCCGACAACACCTAGAAACTATTAATTTTTGTCTAGAAAAAGCTTGGCAAGAAACGGGTTTAACTTGGTCAGAAATTGATGGGATAGCCGTCACAGTTGCTCCCGGTTTAGTAGGTGCTTTAATGGTGGGAATGACAGCAGCCAAAACCCTCGCTATTGTCCACGATAAACCCTTTATCGCCATTCATCATCTCGAAGGTCATATCTACGCTTCCTATCTCGCTGAAGCTGATCTTAAACCTCCTTTTTTATCTCTTTTAGTCTCTGGGGGTCATACCAGTTTAATTCATGTGCAGGACTGCGGCAAATATCAACAATTAGGAACCACTAGAGATGATGCAGCCGGAGAAGCTTTTGATAAAGTGGCACGATTATTAAACTTAAGTTATCCGGGTGGTCCGATCATCGATCGCATGGCCAAAGATGGTAATCCCCAAGCTTTTCCCTTACCTGAAGGTAAAATATCTTTACCAACCGGCGGTTTTCATGCCTACGATTCCAGTTTTAGTGGTTTAAAAACAGCCGTTTTGCGCTTAGTAGAGAAATTCGAGCCAGATAATTTACCTGTAGCTGATATAGCCGCTAGTTTTCAAGACACGGTAGCCAGAAGTTTAACCCGTCGGACAATCAATTGTGCCTTAGATTATGGCTTAAAAACTATTGCGATCGGGGGAGGAGTGGCTGCTAATAGTGCCTTAAGAAATCATCTGGAAACTGCCGCCAAAAATCATCATTTAACCGTCTATTTTCCGCCGCTTAAACTCTGTACCGATAACGCCGCTATGATTGCTCGTGCTGCCGTTGATCATTATGATCGTGGTCATTTTTCTGACCTTTCTCTCGGTGTTCGTTCCCGTTTACCTTTAAGCGAAGTTATGCAATTATATAATATTAGTTTCTAGCCGTCAGTATTCAGAATTGAAGAGATTGCTTTTATCTAAGTAGTCGTGCAAAATTAATTTCCTAGTCGAGACAGGAGACCTTTCAGTATTTGCCGAAATGCCGAGAATCAGCAATGATCAGTGACTCTTAAATTAGTACAAAAATATGAACAATCGCGTGTAAGCATCCCACCGAAAAGCTAATGCGCGGGGGGTTTGGGGGCGGCGCCACGCCCCCAACGGGGGGTTTGGGGGGTAGAACCCCCCAAAAGCTGGGATTGAGTGATAAAATCGGAAGTAATGCCCGATTTTAGCCGAGAGTTTCCCCGTAAAAATCCCAATTGGTAGATTTACAAAAATGAGATGCACCCAAAATGTTTGGCTTTTTAAATCTCAATAAACCCCCCGATTGGACTTCTCACGATTGCGTGGCCAAAGTCCGAAAAATTCTTAAGACTAAACGAGTCGGCCATGGCGGAACTTTAGATCCTATGGCTACGGGAGTTTTACCGATCGCCGTCGGGGCTGCCACCCGATTACTGCCCTATTTACCCGAAAATAAGGCTTATCGGGCAAAAATTCAGTTAGGACTCAGCACCGATACCGATGATATTACAGGAAAAGCGATCGCCACTTATCCCTGTCCCGATTTAACTTTAGAGGCAGTTCAGCCTTATTTAGCGGAATTTATCGGTAATATCGCCCAGATTCCGCCGATGTATAGTGCTATTCACAAGGATGGTCGCCGTCTCTACGAATTGGCTCGCAAAGGGGAAATAATCGCAGTGGAGCCTCGTCAGGTCAAAATTGACCAAATTACGGTTTTAAGCTGGTTAGAGGGCGAATTTCCGCAAATAGAGCTAGATATTCACTGTGGATCGGGGACTTATATTCGTTCCCTGGCCAGAGATTTGGGCAAGGTGTTAGCTGTGGGTGGCACTTTAGCTGGTTTAACTCGCACGGAAAGCTGTGGTTTTCAATTAGCTGATAGTATTAATCTGGAAGCTTTAATGGCTAATTCCGAGGGTTTAATTTCGCCGCGCATTGCCTTGGCACATCTAGACTGGATTTCTTTCACGTCAGAGAGAGTTATCGATTGGTTTCACGGCAGAAAAATTAATCTCACCGATACAAATGTTATCATCGGTTCTCTGGTGGCTGTGGAGTCTTTAGAGGCTCAATTTCTCGGCATTGGTGAGATAGTTTCACTAGAAGATGAATACTACCTACAGCCTAAAATAGTTATTCAGCAATAGGGTTAATAATCAACACTTTTTCTACATCTTAAGTATGCTTATCCAGATAAACTAAGCTTTTTTATCAACAGTATAAACCCACTGATTATGATTTTTTCTGGCCACGATTTTTTTAGAAGCGACCAAAGATTTTAGACAAAGATTGAGCATAGAAACGGGACGATTTAAGCGTTGGCTCAATTCTTGAACTGTGATTCCTTGGGGATAAAATTGCATAAGTTCAAAAATTTGTGCGCTAGTATTTAATCCTTTTGTCGGACTAATAATCTTGATAGCCAAGGCTAGTAATCGGGAGAAACGACAGGCCATTAGACCCTTGTTTGTCGCTGCTTTGTTCCGATCGATCTAGCCTTTTTTTCGAGAACTTATTAGGGTTTAAAATGCTAATAAAAACTCGACGGAAATAGAGATTAATTTGTTCCCATAATCTCTTGAATGGCAGATAAAAGGCGATCAATCTCCCCATCAGTGCCGATAGAAATCCGCACATAATTCTGAATGCGAGGATGTTTAAAGTATCGCACTAATATCTGACGCTCTTTCAGTTGATTATATAACTCACTGGCACTAATGTGGGGGGGAGAAGCGAGGATAAAATTAGCTTCCGAGTCAAAAACAATAAATCCCAACTCGCGCAAAGAAGTAATTAAACGGCTGCGGGTTTGACAGACTTTTTGCCAAACTTGCTCAAAATAATTATGGTGTTTTAAAGCTGCTGTGGCTAAAGTTTGAGCGATGCGATCTAAATTATAGGAATCACGCACCTTATCCATCTGTTCGATAATTGCCCTCGAAGCAAAACCGAAACCGACTCTTAACCCCGCTAAACTATAACTTTTCGACATAGTGCGACTAATGATGACATTATCGTAACGGGAGAGAAAATCGAGATGATTGTCATCACTAAAATCCACATAAGCTTCATCAATTAATACCAATCCCGACGCATTAGCACAGGTTGCTTCTAAATAGTCGCGCTCAAGATGTTTACCGAGGGGAGGATTAGGAGAAGCGAGAAAAATCAATTTCGCTTCTGGACAAATAATCGGTCCTTCCAATTCAAATTTATCATTAGTGGGAAATTCGATAATATTTGCCCCGTGTACCCGGGCAATTGTCTCGTAAAGGGAATAGGTTAAATCCAAAAAAGCGACACTTTCCCCAGGGTTAACAAAAGTTCGCAGGGCGATATTAAGGATATCATCGGAGCCATTACCTGCGATTATCTGATTGGCTGTTATGCCGTATAATTCCGCCGCCGTTTGCCGTAACTCTTTGGAGATAGGATCGGGATAGAGTCGGACTTTTTCTAATTGCTCTTGCAGGTGGGCAAAAATTTCCGCCGGTGGGGGGTAGGGATTCTCATTGGTGTTAAGTTTGGTAAATCCCGCAGTTTGGGGCTGTTCTCCCGGAGTGTAAGCGGGGGTTTGACGAACACAATCGCGTGTAGGTAGCATGGACTCTCTGGGGCGGCAATTTCTAGCAAGCTTTTTATTATAGCTGATTATCAGGGGTTGAATAGATGTCAACCCCTACCGGTAAAACTAATTAGGGTTCTACCCAACGGCCATCGGCTTTAATTAAATTAATCAACTCGGTTACTCCTTCACTTTCCGGGACGCGTTTAATTTCCTCGCGACCGCGATAAAGGGAGATATAACCGGCCTGTTTCCCCACATAACCATAGTCTGCGTCGGCCATTTCTCCCGGTCCATTGACAATACAACCCATAACGGCGATATCGAGTCCGGTGAGGTGTTGAGTCGCTGCCCGCACTTGCTGCAGCACATCTTCTAAATTAAAAAGAGTGCGACCACAGGAAGGACAGGCAACGTATTCGACCATGGTTTTCCGCAGTCCCAGGGCCTGGAGAATACTGTAACAGACGGGAATTTCCTTTTCGGGAGCCTCCGTCAGAGAAACGCGAATCGTATCACCAATACCGTCCGCTAAGAGAGTGGCAATCCCGGCAGTGGATTTAATGCGTCCGTATTCCCCATCTCCTGCCTCAGTAACACCCAAATGTAGGGGATAATCCATACCTAACTCGTCCATGCGCTTAACCATGAGACGATAGGCGGCCACCATCACCTGCACGCGGGAAGCTTTCAGGGAAACCACCAGATTGTGAAAATCGAGGGATTCGCAGATGCGGATAAATTCTAAAGCCGACTGTACCATTCCTTCGGGGGTGTCGCCGTAGGTAAAGAGCATTCTTTCGGCCAGAGAACCGTGGTTAACGCCGATTCGCATCGCTTTACCTTGTTCTCGCAGGGAAACCACTAAAGGTTTCAGGGTTTCGGCAATTTTTTCGCCAATTTCATCAAATTCTGCTTGACTATACTCGCTGCGGTCGGCTTTCGGTTTCTCGAAAACGTACAAACCGGGGTTAATTCGCACTTTATCGACGTGCTTGGCCACTTCTAGGGCGATTTTCATGCCGTTGTGATGTACATCGGCTACTAACGGCACGGGTTGATAGGTGGCGAGCAGTTTTTCCCTAATTTTAGCCAAGGCGGTGGCGTGGGCCAGACTCGGCACGGTGACGCGGACAATTTCACAACCGACTTCATGGAGGCGACGGATACCGGCCACGGAACCATCTATATCAAGGGTATCCTCGTTAATCATCGACTGCACGACCACGGGATAACCACCACCGATGGTAACGCTACCTACCCGGACGGGACGGGTTTTGCGTCGGTGAATCGTGGTGTCGAATTCGGAGGCAGTTGCGGGGGGGTTGAGCGTCGATTCCAAGGTTTGCATAGGACTATCACCAACAATCACTCTCCCTATTCTCTCAAAGAACAGGAACAGATTCTAAGTAGGGAGGCACAATTATTTGTCGGATGGGTTAGGGGTAGCGTAACAGGAGCGGACGTTGGGTTTCATGCTTCAACCCAACCTACGTTCATCTCAAAGAACAGGAACAGATTCTAGCCACTCTAATAAAATTGGGTTAAAACGGTCGGGACATTCATCCTGTAAACAATGACCGGCCCGTTCAAATTCTACATATTTAATTCTAGGATTAAGGGAGACAAAACCCGGAGCTAACTGGACGGGAACCATCCGATCTTGCTTTCCCCAACACAATAAAATCGGGATTTCTAAGCGTGGTAAAATTAACTTTGCTGGTGGACAATATTCGGGATGATTAACAGCTTGTGCTAGGGAAATAAAGGCCTCGGCTGCCCCTTCATCTAGGGTTGGGGCGGCGATAATTTGTACTAATTCCTCGCTGACTGCTTTCTTGTCTTCGTAGGCGATTCCTGTCCATTTTTTCAAGACTTGCGGACGACGCAGATAGTAAAAAATCGGTTTTAATAGCCAAGGAGAAGTGAAAAAGTTTTCGATGGGAGTGACGATATTTAATAACCAATCGGCGATCATTTCCCGCCGACGGCTGACATCGGGTAAACTAAGCATAACTAATCTGGCTACCATTTCTGGATATTTACCCCCTAAAACCATACTAACTAAAGAACCGATCGAATTTCCTACTAATACCACCGGTCTGTTAATAAAAGTTTGCCAGAAATCGTGTATTTGTTCCACCCAAAGATTAACGGTATAGGGAACCTGCACTTTGCGGGAACCACCGAAACCTAATAAATCTACCGCGTAAACTCGATGATTTTGGCTGAGGATAGGAATATTATGACGCCAATGTTCGATCGCCGCTCCAAATCCGTGCAGTAAAATTAAAGGGGGATTATCGGCGTCTTTGGGGTTTTTTGCCGGCATAAAACTATAACGAATTTGCCAACCGCGCCACACCCAATCCCGTTGATAACCGATGCGTTCTGTCCAAGCTGGTGAAGTTGTCACTTAAGTCAAACAATTAAGAGGTTTTCAGAAAATATTACTCTAGTTTTATCATACTGGGTTCCCCGTCCCTAACCCGCAGCCGAATAACATTTTTGTACTACTTTTCCCAAATATATTTAAATCTAGGGTTGATCTAGCCTATGCTAAAAGGAGAGGGATTAAAATCGCTCCTAGACTTTAATTGCAAATTTAGGATACTGCACAGATGGGCAATCTATTTGATGATGTCAGTCGCTTTCTTGAAACCCAACTGGAAGAATTTCTCAGAAGTCATCCCCAATTAGAATTACAAGCGCTGGTGGAACAACTGCGCGAACAGGAGCGCGATACTGCTAAACTGATTACCGCCCTAGAAAATGAGCGTCAACGTCTCGAACAGCAAATTTTGGCCACTGCCCAAGATATCCAAACTTGGCACGCTAGAATTGATAAGGCTAAGGCTGCTGGACGGCAGGACTTGGTTAAGGCTGCCAGTGAAAGGGAGGCAGCCCTATTTCGTCAGGGTAATCAACTTTGGGGACGGATGGAAGGGGTGAAGAAACGTCTGACTCAATCCCAAGAGTTACTGCAGCAAGTCCAACAACGTCGTCAGGAAGTGCAAATTAAAGCCGAAAAAGCCCCTAAAAATCAGTCCCGTGACTGGGAAACCACTTTTTGGGATCAACCCCAAGAATCGGACTATCAGCGTTCGAACTACGATCATCTCGATCTAAAATTTAAAGAATGGGAAATGGAAGAAGAATTGAAAAAATTAAAGCGAGAAATGGGACGATAATTACTGTTATTAGAAAATAGGGGATTTTTCAGTTATCAGTTATCAGTTATAATTCATGATCCCTTTTTACCTTTGACTTCCTGCCAAGTGTTACCGACTCCCTGTAAAATCCCACGAATTACTAAACCAATACCCCTACCGATAACTTGGATAAGGATATAGACTACTCCATTACCCACCACCCGAAAAAAAGCGCGTAAACGAGGAGATAAGGAGTCTCTTAATTCTAAGGCGATCGAAACTAACCAGGGTATGCCTGTTAAACTATTTAATTCTTCCTGTCGAGGGGAATAAATGGCTAGAGATTTGATTTGTCCCTCGCTATAGTGAAATAATTGATATTGACTTTCAAAGATATCTTTGGGTTCTTGCCAATATTGTTGCCATCGGTATTTCCAAGATAATTCATTGCGGATTTTAGCTAATTTTCTGGCGATGAGAAATTCTGACTGGTAAAGTTTGTGTTTGATTCTTTCCGATTCCGAGAAGTTATTGAGAATAATTACCGTCACTGCATTGGCAAGATTATGAATGAGATTTTGCAGGAGAATTTCGGCTCTGGCGATGGTTTCAGGAGCATTAGCTCGGTATTCTACTCCGTCAATAGTTAAACTATTTTCGTACAATAAATAGGAAAATAAGTCAAGATTAAAAGGAATTTTATTGAGGATTTCTGTTTGAATTGCCTCTCTTTCTTCTAGAATAATTTCGTTAAGTCTGCCTTGACTAATTTCGTCATAAACCGAGGCATTAATTTCTAAAAATTTACGGGTAACTTTCTCCCAGATATCGTAAATAATCAGATTTAAGCGACCAGTTAATTCCCCGCGGCTAATCTGTAAATATCTCATCTCATCGACATTTTTACGAATTTCATCGAGAACTAAATACAATAATTCCCGTTGCCGATTATCCTGTAAAACATCAATTTCAAAACTGAGCTTGGTTCTATTAATTAAAGGCGATCGAATGACTGCTAAAGTCGATTCAAAAACCGCCGAAACACACAGGGGACGCTCGCGGCTTAAAATTGGTAATTCCCGAGCGATATTGTTAATTATTACCGGGGGTATCACTGAAGATGAATTGTAATAGCTACCTTCGAGGGGAATTAGTTTTCTCACTAGCCATAGGGCTGCTAAAAGTTCTCGTTTTCTCCCCTGCCAATAAAAGCGATCAAAGCCAGATAAAGACTGTTGATTAAGGTGAAGATCGATTAAATGTAATTCACTTTCAATGCGATTTAATCCCGTTTTGCCAGCAGTAATTAACCAATGACTAGAGGATAAACTAGGACGAGTAAAAGTGGTGATATTTGCAGGGACGACATCGTGGGTCTCATCCCGGGAAATTTGACCTAAAATAGTGATAAATTGCTCTAGGTTTGTGCCTTTGGGAATATAACCGGCGATGCCTAATTCTCGGGCGATTAGTTGCTGTCTGGAGTCGAGAGGAAAGGTTAATAGAACAATTTTACTTTCTGGATAGCGAGAGTGGAGAATTTCACAGTAAGACCAATCAAAGAGAGGATCAATAATAATAATTTCGGGGGCCGGATTAAGAGTCAAGGCGAAAATTGTTTCTAAATCCCCTTCGGTGACGATACTAATATTTTCTATCTGCGACAATGCCTGCACCAGACCCAAGCGAAAAATTGGGTCATTATCGATGACAATTAGGGTGAGAGGGCGATCAATCACAAGAGTTACAGCCTGTCAACGGATAATATTCACAGGAGCAATTATACAGTTATCTGGCTCATTTGTTTTGTTTATAGCCATAGAAATCGATGCGATAATCGGTAATTTTTACCCCCGTCGATGCCTCGATCTGTTTAATTAATTCCGGGGGAAGTTGGATATGCACATCAATAATTTGTTGGCTGTCCAGACAATTGACGTGACTGTGAGAATCGCTGATGTTACCGTAGAGTCTGCCGTCCCACCGTTCCACACATTCGATAATGCCTTGACCAGATAGAGCTTCTAGGTTTTGGTACACTGAGGTATGACCGATGTTCTTTCCTTGCAGATTGAGACGATCATAAATTTCTCGCGCTGATAGGTGTTCCCGCGCTTGCCACAGCAATTCCAAAATATAGCGACGCTGACGGCTAACCCGCATTCCTAAAGTTTGACACCTTTCGATCGCATCTTCCAAACACCGGATCGGTTTTTGTTTTACCTCCAAATTGTCCATAGTTGTGTCCGTTGACCTCCGCCCTAATACATAGTCATTACCAGTTTAGCTTAGTCTTTCGACCGATGTCCACATTGCCCCAGTTTTTAGCCAACCTTACAGCAGTTATCTTAAGGGTGAGGTAAGTGATAGGAAAAAATTAACTTCGCTTCTTCGGGACTTGTTATGCAAATAATTAATTAAAATAAAATTATAGGAGAGAGAGTATAACCAAAAGTATCCAAAATCCATACAGGAAAAAACTTAAGGGGCAAGGAATTTAATACTAAAAAATAGACAATAGAGTTAAAATTTGATATAATACCCAAAAACCAGAGTATTTTACTTATGATACTTGACAAATTTTTGAACCTAGAAGGAATCTCTATTCAAGGCTATCGACACCTAGAAAGTATCGGTATAGTCTTCCGAATCGAATCGAAAAATAAAAAAGCAACTTGTCCTCGTTGTGGGTTAGAGAGCGATAAACTGCACCAAAATCATCGACATCTAGTCAAAGATTTACCGATCTCAGGACAACCCGTATACCTACAAGTCAATCGTCGTCAATTTAAGTGCGATAATTGTCAGAAACCCTTTAGCGAGGAGTTAGATTTTGTCGCCAGTAAACGAACCTATACGAAAAGACTAGCAGAGAATATAATCGGGCAATTAAAAGAAGGAGGTATTTTAAATGTTAGCCGAAGAAATGACATAACGGAAGAAGAGATTCAAAGAATGCTAGAGGACATCGCCGAAGAAATTACGTATCAAGACCTATCGAAATTAAAAAGACCGGAAATCGATGAAAGATAAAAAACAGGAAGCGGAAAAAGAAGCAAAGCTAGAAGTTTTGGCTCTTCGGTTTGTGTTATGCAATAGACGGAGGTTATAAGAGATGGAACCCTTATATAGAAAGGCATTTAGCGATTTTTGTCAATTATTTTTGTTCTAGAGCGAACTAATCAATTAAGTCTCTTGCCAGATAAGGATTTAGTCTATTTATGCCCCCCTATCGAACCATAACAAGTCTAGATTTTGTCTTTGATCCCCCCTGCCTCCCTTGATAAGGGGGGTGCCGATCCCCCCTTAATCCCTAGGGCTAAAATATAGGCTGTGCCGACGGTAGGATGACCGGCAAAGGGTAATTCGGTACTGGGGGTGAAAATCAGGACTTTTTTGCTACCTTGGGGCGTTTCTGGCGGAAAAACGAAGACTGTCTCCGAGAAGTTAAATTCGGCGGCGATTTTTTGCATCTGGGTGCGGGTTAATCCAGATGCTTCCGGAAAAACCGCCAGGGGATTCCCGTGACCGCCCCGGTGGTCTGTCCAGGGATAGATAATCCTTGTCAGTCCTCTTCGTCTTTATTAAGAAATAATTAAAATAGAGAGTTTTTCCTAAAGATAAGGTATGTCTTGATAAGGCATCATCTCAGAGTCTCCTCATAACTGCTATAGGCTCTACTACTTATTCTGTTTTAATCTGACTAATAAACTGACTAACTTATCTCTGACGGAATTGTGAGTGTATTCGTCTTCAGGGTGGGGTTTTTGATGGGGTTGTTGAAAATAGGGACGTTCCCCGTATAATTGTCCCCATTTCACATCGACTCGGTGTACTAATTCATAGAGTAATTCTTGATTGTCTAAAATTTCTTCTAGGATTAACTGCAAAGCTTGAACAGGATTATCTAAATTTTGACTGACTTTGGTTAATTCTTCATCGACGATAAGCTGTAAAATTATCTGCAAAGCTCCCGAAGAATCACCTAAATTAGCGGCAATAAATTGTTTAATCTCTGTGGTAACTTGCACTAATTTGGGGACGGGAGATTCTCCTTTGAGGAAATCCGCCCCCTCTTGAGCGATAAAATCTGCTAGGGTAAACTCGCGCCTTTCGATGATATCTTGGGAAAAATCCGGTTCTTCAGGGGTCATAAATTAAAAATATTAGCGATAATAGACTCTAGGACTTATTGTGACATTTTTAGGAATATCTATGGGCATCGATCGCAGAGAGTTTCAGCACCGTCGTCAGCAAGTAATGGAAAAAATCGGCAATGGAACCGCAATTTTTCGCAGTGCGCCCATGGCGGTGATGCACAATGACGTAGAATACACCTATCGTCAGGATAGTGACTTTTTTTACCTGACAGGATTTAATGAACCGGAGGCGGTAGCGGTTTTAGCACCCCATCACCCCGAACATCAGTTTATCCTGTTTGTGCAGCCAAAAGACCCAGAAAAAGAAACCTGGACCGGCTATCTCCACGGTGTGGAAGGAGCAAAGGAGATTTTTGCTGCTGATGAGGCCTATTCTATCCAAGAATTGGAGGAAAAATTACCGCAATATCTCGAAAAAGCCGAACGAATTTATTATCATCTCGGACGGGATAAAACTTTTAATACAAATGTTCTTACTCACTGGCAAAAATTAATCGCCACTTTTCCTCGTCGCGGCACCGGACCGACTGCTTTAGAGGATACTAATTTTATTCTCCATCCTTTGCGCTTGCTGAAAACCGAGGCCGAATTGGACAATATTCGCCAAGCAACCGCTATTTCGGCACAGGCACATAATCGCGCCAGAGAATTCACCAAAGTTGGTCACTATGAGTATCAAATTCAAGCGGAAATTGAGCATACTTTTCGCCTAGAAGGGGGTATGGGTCCTGCTTATCCTTCTATTGTCGCTAGTGGTGCTAATGCCTGTATTCTGCACTATATCAACAATAATCGCCAAGTACAAGAAAATGAGCTTTTGTTAATTGATGCCGGTTGTGCCTACAATTACTATAACGGTGATATTACCCGCACTTTTCCTGTTAATGGTAAATTTACCCCCGAACAAAAAATTATCTATGAAATTGTTCTGGAAGCTCAACTAAAGGCGATTGAAGTGGTGAAAACTGGTAATCCTTATAATCTTTTTCATGACACAGCCGTGAGGACAATTGTGGAGGGATTAGTGGATTTAGGGCTATTGGTCGGCGACATTGATGAGATAATTAAAGAGGAAAAATATAAGCCTTTTTATATGCACAGAACTGGCCATTGGTTAGGATTAGATGTCCATGATGCAGGAGGTTATAAAGTTAACGAAGAAACCTGGCAAAATTTGCAGCCCGGTCATGTTTTAACCGTGGAACCGGGTATTTATATCTCCCCCGATATTAAACCTGCTGAAGGACAGCCGGAAGTGCCAGAAAAATGGCGGGGTATCGGTATCCGTATCGAAGATGATGTGTTAGTTACTGCCACGGGAAATGAGGTTTTAACTGCAACGGTTCCCAAAAAAGTTGAGGATATCGAATCTTGAGTAAAAAGCTAGGTGTTAAAAATTGTCAGTTCCCCCCTAACCCTAGGGTTGATTGATGGTAGGGTTGATTGATGGTAGGGTTGATTGATGGTAGGGTTGATTGATGGTAGGGTTGATTGATGGTAGGGTTGATTCATAGTAGGGCTGATTGATGGTAGGGTTGATTCATGAATCAACCCTACCCCCCTTAAGGAGATTCAATTAAGTTTTTTCTAGAGATTATTATGATTGCTACCAAAGAAAAATTATATACCTTTGCAGAATATTTGAATTATCAGGACTGCACGGATAATAAATACGAATTATTTAACGGAGAATTAATTTCTATGCCTCCCGCTAGTGGCTTTCATGCTTTGATACTCAGATATATATTTAAGGTGTTAGAAAGGGAAATAGAGAGGCTACAATTAGACTGGCAAGTTATGCCTGCTACGGTGGGAATTCGCACCGATAAAGCTAAATCGAGAATCCCAGACTTAATGATTTTAACTGCCGAACAATGTCAAGAGATTAGAAATATGACCACAGCAGTGATTGAATTTCCTCCCCTCTTAGTTGTAGAAATTGTTAGCCCCGGTAATGCCGATGATGACTACCGTTATAAGCGTTCAGAATACGCAGTGAGAGGCATTCCTGAATACTGGATTATCGATCCTATTGCCCTAAAAATATCGGTTTTAACCCTGATTTCTGGATTTTATGAACTGGCAGAATTTAATAACGAAGATAGAATAATATCAGTAACATTTCCCGATTTAAAATTAACTCCTCAAATGGTTTTTGCCCAGTAGCATTATTAACGATTATGACTATCCCCTTAGAAATCCAACAACGTTGCCAACAACTAAAAACAGAACTACAAAGAGCCAGTTATGCTTATTATGTTCTTGATGATCCTTTTATACCCGACAGCGTTTATGATCAACTTTATCGGGAATTAGAAGACCTAGAAAAGCGTTATCCCCAATTAATCACCTCCGATAGTCCCACCCAAAGAGTCGGGGATAAAATCTCTAGTCAATTCGTTTCTGTTCGTCATAATATTCCCCTGTATAGTCTCGAAAATGCCTTTAACCTCGAAGAATTAAATAAATGGGGCAGCCGTTGGCAAAGATATGTAAATGAAACCCAAGACACGGAATATGTGTGTGAATTAAAAATCGATGGTTCCGCATTAGCTTTAACCTACGAAAACGGCTTTTTCGTCAGAGGTGTTACTAGAGGGGATGGAGTCACTGGTGAAGATATTACCCCCAATGTGCGGACAATTCGCTCTATTCCTTTACGCTTAAATATAGACAATCCCCCAGCAATTGTGGAAGTGCGCGGCGAAGCTTTTTTACCCCTCGATACCTTTGATAAAATCAATCAAGAAAGAGAAGAAAAGGGTGAATCTCTCTTTGCTAATCCCCGCAATGCGGCAGCGGGAACCCTACGGCAATTAGATCCGAAAATAGTTGATAAAAGACGCTTACAATTTTTTGCCTATACCCTACATTTAGACGATAAACATATCAATACTCAATGGCAATCTTTAGACAGATTAGAAACCATGGGATTTCTGGTTAATCCCCACCGTCAACTCTGTCCATCCCTGCAAGAAGTGGCACAATACTATCAAGATTGGCAAGAAAAACGTCATCAATTAGCCTACATGACCGATGGTGTCGTAGTCAAAATCAACGATTTACAGCGACAAAATCAGTTAGGATTCACTCAAAAATTCCCCCGGTGGGCCATCGCTTTAAAATATCCCGCCGAAGAAGTCCCCACGGTAGTTAAAGATATTATCGTCAATGTGGGACGCACCGGCGCAGTTACACCCATGGCGGTGATGGAACCGGTACAGGTAGCAGGAACCACCGTACAAAGGGCTACTTTACATAATAGCGATCGAGTGGCCGAATTAGATATCCGCATCGGTGACACGGTAATTATTCGCAAAGCAGGGGAAATTATTCCAGAAGTGGTGAAAATCCTGCCAGAATTGCGTCCTCCCCACACCTTACCCTTCCAGATGCCCACTTATTGCCCTGAATGTCAATCTCCCCTAGTCCGTCCGGTGGGGGAAGCGGTGACGCGCTGTGTTAATAGTTCCTGTCCGGCGATTTTGCGGGGAAGTGTAGTACACTGGGCTAGTCGCGATGCTCTCGATATTCGGGGATTAGGGGAAAAAGTGGTGATTTTGCTGATTGAACAGGGATTAGTTACCGCCATTTCTGACCTTTACAGCCTCGAAAAAACTGAAATTGCCAAATTAGACCGAATGGGCGAGAAATCCGCCTTAAATTTGATTACAGCTATGGCTCAGAGCAAAAATCAAAGCTGGTCGAGGGTACTTTATGGGCTAGGGATTCGCTATGTGGGCAGCGTTAACGCCAAAATTCTCGCCGAAAGTTTTCGGACTGTGGAGGAGTTAGCTAACGCCAGCGTGACTAATTTAGCTTCTATCTACGGTATCGGTGAAGAAATCGCTCAATCGGTCTATGATTGGTTTAGAATCGAGGCTAATCGGGATTTAGTCGCTAAATTACAAGCAGCGGGTTTACAATTTGCTGCGGCAGCAAAAACCACCACCACTAAAGCGACTTTAGCAGGGAAAACCTTTGTCATTACTGGCACTTTACCAACTCTCAAACGGGAGGAAGCGAAAGAATTAATCGAAAAAGCTGGGGGGAAAGTGACGGGTTCTGTGAGCAAAAAAACCGATTATTTAGTTACTGGAGAAGCGGCGGGTTCTAAGCTAGAAAAAGCCCTAGAATTGGGCATTACTCAGCTAACTGAAGCACAATTACTCGAATTAATCGAAGTCGGAAAATTATAGTAAAATCTGGATTATTTCCTCAACATAAAAGACAAGTTCATCCTTAAAAAAGATTAACCAAACTGGGCGATAAACCTGATTTAATCCAGAAACAAACTCATCAGATAAACAGTCAATTTTTAACGACGAGAAAAGTAACATTATATTAAGTAAATATCTCTAGTTAAGGACTTTTTGCTATTCTGAGGGATAGGTACATAGTGCTAGTCCTCACGGATATTCAAACTCTCTCTAACTTTTTATAGAAAAAACATAAATAACAGGGGGTTATAGTAATGATAACTTCAGAGTTGGCTTCTTTAATTATCGACATTGAAGAAAATGTGCAGCCAGAAAGCGCATATTATGGCAAGCTGGTCGAATGGCGAGAAAAATATCAAACGTGGCATTATGGAATTGGCTTATCGGACACGCATTTCTTTAGTTTGGGAAATCTAGAAAAACAAGAACTGCAACTCCTAAAACGCCACGATATTCGTGATTTTGACCTGAGAATTATTGCTGATATTAAATCACCCTTTGAAAGCGACGAAGTTATAGAACGACTTAAATATGCCTTAAGATGGTTACAGGATTTACCAGAAAACTCATCTCAGAAAACAATTACGGGTAGGAGTTTAGCTTTCCAGATATTGACGGGCAATCCAGATTATGAATATTCTAGAGATACAAAACCAATTCCCCCTGACCTAAGTTATGAGGATTATTTAAAGCAAAGTTGTCCAAAACTGAAGCCTAGTAAATATTCTCTTAAGAATCCTCAAGTTTGGGCTTATATGTTTTTGTTTATTTTTGTTTTATTTGCTGCAATTTTAACTCCTCCTTTATTTGATTTGATAAAAAATTTAATTGGTTCAATAGCTTGGCTTAAAAATATAGATAATCTAGTTGAAAATATATCAAAAATATTGTTTTTCTTGTTAATTTTTATCATATCTTTCTTGCTTTGGAGGGTTTTTGTAATTATATCAAATTTTAAATGGTCGGGCTTTCAGAAAAAAAGTTTTTGGGATTGGCTACAATTATTGATAATACCCTTAATGTTAGCCCTGGGTGCTTTCTATCTGAATTCTGCAGCCGACTTTAGAGATTATCAAATTGCACAAGAGCAGAAACATCAGGAGATTCTGACGGATTATTTTTCCAAAATGCAAGATTTAATTGTAGAGACAAAAAAAAGCAAACAAACACCCGGTTCTAAAGAATCAAATTCAGAGGAAGGGTTACTGCTAGAATTTAGACCGACTGCTCAAGCTTTAACTCTCTCTGTTTTAGAACAATTGGATGGTAAACGTAAAGGAAAAGTTATCATTTATTTAGCTGAATCACAGCTAATTACTGTTGATAATAACGAGCCATATCCTCAGCCAGAAATTAAATTAGATGGAGCAAATCTCAAAGGCATGGTATTAAATGATGTTGATCAAGTGGTAAAAAATGGGAATAAATTAAGAGTAATAATTAATAAATCCGATATGACAGATTCTAGATTTAAAAGGATAGGATTGTTGGCAAATTCAGACTTGAAAGGTTCTAATTTTAGCAATTCTATTCTGACTAGTGTTGATTTCACCAATGCTAATATGCCGCAGGCAAAATTTATTAAAGGTAAAATTAATAATGTAAGTTTTACTGACACTAACTTAAAGGAAACTATCTTTGATGGTGTTAAATTAGAAAACATAGTAGTTAGTCCAGCAACTAATTTCGATAATGCTTGTTTTACCACCAGCACCACATTCCATGATACCCAGCCATATACTAATTTGCTAACGAAAGATTGGCTAAAAGAATCAAAAGAAAAACGAGATATTTATGTTGATCTAGAAGCTAAAACTTTTCAAGACTGTGAGCGTCAAATTAAAACCTAATAAACAGGGATCAAATAGTATGAATAATCGAGAGCGTTTAATTCTAGCTACTTTAATATTAAGTATTGGTCTTGCTGGCCAAGTATCTTCTCAAACTCCTTCCTATGGGGTTGTTTATGGTTCAGATCGAGGCATTCAACAAGCACAATGGGAAATAGAACAACTGTCTGGACGATTACCGCAATATGGAAACCAAAATTATTTATTTAAACGAGGAGGATATTATGTGAGTGTCATCGTCTTTCGCAGTCAAATAGATGCTAATAACGCCCTACCAATAATAGATAATCAATATAGGAGAGGCTCATTTGTCGTCCCTCTTAACGATTGGTGTCGTCCCGATTGGAGAACAAAGACAGGTAAAGAAAGTGGCATAAGGTATTATGACTGCGGAAGATGAGAAGTTCTTGTTACAAAAACTAGGGTGATCATTCCTCGATCGCTCTACATTTATTTTGATGTTTACTTGATAAATAAGCTCTAAGATTGGAGCAAATCTACTGAATTATTATCGATTAACCCAGCAACAGCATCAAGATAATCATTAAGTTCCATTTTGTGAGCTTGGGCAAATAAATTAAGGGTTTCTACCTTTGTTCCTTCTCCCTGTTCAATGCGTCTCACTTGACGCTCGGATACTCCTATAATATCTGATTGTCGCAGTTGATGCTGTTTGCGTAAAGATGCGATCGCTTGACCAAAAATCTGATCATGTTTTAATTTAATCGCTGCAAACTTTTGTTTTGCTACTGGTTCAATCACACTCAAAAAAGCCGCTATATCAAGATGAATATCCACCACTGGCCAATGAATATAACTACCATCTTCTGCTATAATAAACTTCTCTCTTTCTTCTAGAGGAATACGCTGTAAAGCTGGCATAGATGCAAAGGGAATTTCTAGCTCATTGAGATCACAGCGACTGATTAATAAACTTTCCCCAATAACTAAAGCTGTGGCGATTAAATGCTCTTGCGCTCCCCAAATCCAAGCATTAATCACCCTTGTCAGTAAAGTAAAATCTCGATAAACTAGGGTATTTCGCAGGGTGCGTAAATTGGCTCGTTTAAATAGTTGCGGCAACCAGATAGAATCAATGTCTCCTCGGATAAAAAGACCTCGCAGATGATGTTTATCATTAGTGGTTTTGGCAATATCTGACACTGCCTTTAAACCAGTCAAAGAAGTACAAATAAAGATGTTTTTTAAAGTAGCCTATACTCACTGGGGAGATACAGTAGGTAGTAGGTAGGGTGCGTTGGGAGCGCGACAATATTATTTAATTTACATTAATTACATACGCGACGTAACGCACCAATATTATCCTAAATCCGTTGAGTAACGCAAAGTTGAGTCCAGTAGGGTGCGTTAGGAGCGCGACAATATTATTTAATTTACATTAATTACATACGCGACGTAACGCACCAATATTATCCTAAATCCGTTGAGTAACGCAAAGAAAACGGGTTTCTCCGAGAAACCCGTTTTCTGCTCATGCACTCATGCAAAAAGGGGAATAAATAATCAGTAGATCGTAGGTTGGGTTGAACGATAGTGAAACCCAACACTTTTAAATAATTGGGTTGGGTTTCGTCAAATAAATTCCTGTAAAATAGCTTCGATTTGTCTTTTTAGAGGAGGAATATCATTTTCTACAATATCCCAAATAATCTCTAGATTAATACGAAAATATTCATGAATAGTTAAGTTTCTTAGATCCCTGGCATCTCGCCAAGGAACTTCGGGATATATTGCTTTCAATTCTTGAGAAGTTGCTCTAGCTGCTTCACCAATAATTTGTAAATGATAGACAATCCAAGTTTGAATTAATTCTTGTTGTTCAAATACGGTTTTTCCCTGTCGAGCATACTTTTCTAGACGCTCAATTGCTTCTAAAATATCCCGCAGGCGCTCGGTATCATCTCTCATAGTGGTATTGCTTCTTTAAGTACGCGCTCTCTGATTCTATCTTTAAGTCCCTGTTCGGTAACAATATCAACTTTGCAGCCTAACAATGCTTCCAGTTCTCGAATTAACGGCAAGGGAAACCAGGGAGTCCGACGTTCGCTACAATAATCAATTAATAAATCAATATCGCTTTTTTCGTCAGCTTCTCCCCGTGCAACAGAACCAAAAATTCGCACGTTATTTGCGCCGTGTTTAGCCGCAATAGCAATGATTTTTTCCCGTTTGTTTTTGAGTAATTCGTCAATTTTCATGATCTACTTAGGGCTTGCTGAATAAATGTGAAATGTAGGCAAGGTAAGGGTTTTGTGGCTTTTCTCGCGAAACAGGTGCAAGATTTTGAGCGAATCGTCGTTCAAAACCTTGCGTCTTAATGGTTCCGCGTCCTGTAGGGGCGAAGCATTCGGGCAATAACCTATTGGTGAAACCGGAGATCTTCTATCCGAATGCTTCGCCCGTACTTTTTGCCGCAAACCCTAAATATTTAAGATTATACTAAATCCGCTTATTAAAAACTGATTATTTATTCTCCGTTTTGCCTCTTGCATGAGTGCCTGTCCTGATATGTAGCCTATACTCACTGGGGAGATACAGGCAACACGAATGATCAAGGTGATGCGTTACGGCAGATTGTTAATTTTAGTTTTTTGACCGAATTGATAGCGGCAAACACGCACCCTACACTCTACCTCTAACTACTGATTTTCTCGTCATCAATCAACCAATTCTCTAACTTTAAAGCAGGCACACGCTCAAATTCACGGGTATTTGCAGTAACAAGAGTCAAATCAAGCACTAGGGAATGAGCAGCAATTAGTAAATCATTTGGACCGATTGGGTTTCCTGCTTGCTCTAAATGTTTACGAATTACGGCATAGTGCTTATCTACAGTTGATTCTAATGGCAAAACTGTCAAGAAATCAAGAATACGTTCTAGTTGCTGCACCAGACGGGAGGAACTACTCTTAACGACTCCAAATCTTAATTCACACGCCACAATGATGCTTGTACAAACGCTTTCTTCGCCGACATCGACAATATGCTGGAAAACCTGACCTTGAGGATACTTGATCAAATTTGACAGGATGTTAGTATCAAGAAGATATTGATAGGTCATTGGGTGGTACTAAAATGTGATGTCATCAAGGGTAAGCAACCCTTCATCTATGTCAGGAAAATTGTCTGTAATGTCTGGCAAAGTAGTCAGCAAAGAAAGTAGAGAACCGGAAGAAATCGGCTCAATGATTAAGCGATGACCTTCTTTGCGTAACAAAACTTCTGTGCTTGATAGGGCAAGTTCAGGAGGAATAGTTAAGACTTGCTCTTGTCCATTTGTTAGTAAAGAAACCTGACGCAAGTTTTGCATCCGTTGACCTCTTTGTTAATGATCGCCTTACTATTTTAACCTGAATATTGCTTTAAGGTAGAGCCTTATATATTGTGTTTCAAGGCAGAGCCTTGAAACAAGTAGGTAGGGTGCGTTAGGAGCGCCACAATATTATTTAATTTACATTAATTACATAGGCGACGTAACGCACCAATATTATCCTAAATCCGTTGAGTAACCCACAGAAAACGGGTTTCTCGGAGAAACCCGTTTTCTACTCATGCACTCAGGCAAAAAGGGGAATAAATAATCAGTAGATCGTAGGTTGGGTTGAACGATAGTGAAACCCAACACTTTTAAATAATTGGGTTGGGTTTCGTTCCTCAACCCAACCTACGGCTAGCTGTGTCATCATTAGACATCTCCGAAAAAGACGTAGGGACAATTCATGAATTGTCCCTACGTTTTCGGATTATAATTCATGAATTGTCCCTACGTTTTCGGATTACAATTCATGAATTGTCCTACCGAAAATCTCAAAAAAAAAATCGCCCCGCCGCTAGGCGGGAGACAAAGGGCAAAAAGGCAAAAGAGCAAAGGGTTAAAGTCCTGGGGAGACACACGCAACCCGAAAACCGAAGTTGACGTAGTGGACGTCGGGGTAATTCCCGTCGCGGTTGGCAGAACGACAGCGACTAGGGTAGTTGATCCAAGAACCGCCGCGCAGACATTTTCTAGACTGATAAGGATTATCATTATCAATCCACGCCGAGCCTTCATCCGGCGCTCCAGCATAGCTATCATGCCAATCGTCTTCGCACCACTCCCGAACATTGCCACTCATGTCATATATTCCCCAACCATTGGGCTTTTTCTGTCCTACGGGATGAGTTGTGTTATTAGAATTTTTGGCATACCAAGCGTAATTTCCTGACTGATTAACATCATGACCGAAATAAAAGCGAGTAGTGGTCCCCGCACGACAGGCATATTCCCATTCCGCTTCTGTGGGTAGGCGATAGGTTTTCCCGGTTATTTGACTCAATTTCTGACAAAAGGCTTGAGCATCGTTCCAACTAACCCAATCTACCGGATTTTGGGGATTATTTTGAAAACGAGAGGGATTGTTTCCCATTACCGCTTGATATTGTGCTTGAGTAATGGGATATTTCCCAATCGCAAAACTGTTGACTTTGACTTGGTGTGGAGGCTTTTCATCATCACTTTCAGCAGAACCCATGAGAAATTTACCTGCTGGTAAGCTTACCATCTCCAGTGTTATCCCATTGGCTAGGTTTTCGGTAAATGAAGTTTTATTGCCTGGCGCTGTCTCTGGTTGAGTTTGGGGAGGAATAGGAGAGTCACCGACGACGGAGGTGGTAAAATTCCCGACTCTCTCGATTACATGGTTGTTGATGCGTTGAATGGCGGTTTCCAGTTCGATTTCCTCATCGGGGATTTCCACTTCCGTCCATTGCCATCCTTCCTGCTCGGCTCGCTCTAATGCGATCGCTAAACGACCGCGCTTTTCTTCGCTGGTGACGAGGAAATTGAGCAAACTAGCCGATAGATTCTCGTTTTTGCGGAAAGATAGGGCCGATTCGGAACTGAGAATGTTCTGGACGAGGGATTCCACTTCGCTGACACTGCGGGACAGTTCCCCGTCAATGGTCACTACTCGATCGATCAAACCCTGAAACTGTCCGATAATTGGTTTTAGGTATTGTTCTAGATTAATGGCTACTTTGGCCATTTCGATCGCTTCTTGTTCCAGATTATCTAACTCGATCTGCAACTGATACACTTGTTTGTACCCGTTCAACTCGCCGATCATTTTCGAGAAAACCCGTTTTTGTGTATCCTGATCTTCGGCTAATTTCTGGATACTTTCGCTAATTAGGTCGATTTTCTTGAGCATGAGCAAGCTGGCGCGACCAACGAGAATCACGGTGCGGAAAATCTGCTGTTTCTGTAATTTCAGGGTATCTCGCAGTTCGGCCGAGTCGATGCTATTCTCTAGAGATTGACGTTTTCGCTCTGTTTCTGCCAATTTCTGGCATTTAACCGCCACTGCCTCCTTGATTTCCTCGGTCAGTGACTGGAAAAACCGCCGGTATTCATCTTTATGGTCGGTGAGAAATCTGATTAACTGGTTATAATCCCCGACTAATCTTTCCAATTCTTGAAAAGTTTCCTCGAAATTGAGGGGTTCTTCTTTTTTCCTCAATCCTAACCATGTATGGCGAACCCGTTTTCCGGTTTTAATCAGTTGCTGTCTTTCTTGAATCTGATCCTGTAAAATTAATAAATCGGGGCGATTTAGTCGGGGAAGTTGATAGGTTTTCCGATCAAGCTTGATTTTCGCTGTTTCTTCTGCCATCGCCGTGATCGCTGAGGGTGAGTTTTTTCTATTTTAGCCCGATTTTTGATGATTTATGGTGTGCCACTGTTCCAGATTTTCCCGGTCGTCATAGTTACTCAAATCAGGTGTAAGGTCGCCTGCAATGGAGTGTTAGCTTGCTCCCACACTTTGCCGCAACCAGTTGGTAAAGGCATCACGTTTTAGTTTACCAGAGGCCAAAGCTAAAATGACTCGTTCTTGCTCATCTACAAAAGCATTAATCTCCAGTCCATTCAAAACAAGAAATGTTTCCATTGCCGCATGACCAGTGCGCTTGTTGCCATCAATAAATGGCTCTTCTCGACTTTGTGTGATAATTTTTGCTTATGGAATCGTGAAATGTTTACTGAGAAAGACTTTTGGGACTATTTTTCTGAAGAAACTATCATTATAGACCTCATTTCCACACAGAAACCAGAAGAGCCAATAAATGGGTGATTCATCACAATTGAAAACCCCAAAGCTGAAGCTTTATCAACAATTGTCGGATAAAGATCCTGGCCGCTAAATGTCATGCGTGGTTGAGCAATAGCAGACTCTAAAGAACCTAGGTCACGAATGCCCATAGCTCCTTGGAACTGTTGAATAATTTGACGATGTAAATCGAGTATTTCCACTAATGTTAGATAGCGTATCATGCTAAACGACGATAAAGTTCAGCGTTTTTCTTGAGTACATAGCTTGATGCTTGAGTAAATTCGTTTTTAGGACAAGCTAACCAATCTTCTATGCTGGCACTAATTAAGTCTTCTGGGGAAACTTGACTGTTCTGAGCTAACTGTTGTAATCGCCGAAACTGCTCCTCTGAGATATTAACAGTAATGGAAGCCATTAAAAACCTCTCAATAGTCTAAATATTCAACATTATAACCTCCTTAAAGTCCGTTGATAAGTACCGCAACTAGGCGTGCGATCGCTTAGCTACTTCTATAATTCCCAAAGTTTCGCTAAAAACTACAATCCCCTTCGGGAAAAAAAGCTATAAAAGCCTATTTATGGCCAGAGGCGAAAAAATCAGCGACAATGATATAAATAGAGTTATCAACACAAGTAAAGCGATTATGACTGTAGCTACGACGAACGCCCGAGATATTTTCCGCTCCGCCTACGAAAACCGTTACACTTGGGATGAAGGATTCCCCGGTTACACTGCTGATAT
Organism: Microcystis novacekii Mn_MB_F_20050700_S1; assembly: GCA_007096045.1. GTDB lineage: Bacteria > Cyanobacteriota > Cyanobacteriia > Cyanobacteriales > Microcystaceae > Microcystis > Microcystis novacekii. Next base: position 57,389 of record SFAU01000079.1, read on the forward strand.
TATCCTCACCCAAGGAGAGGAAGTCCATACGGGCAGAATTCAAGTTAATGCCGATTATAGTGTGGAAGTAACGGGCATTGATGACGAGAAAGTGCAAGAAAGTATCTATAATCAAATGCGCGACATCGTTACTCACCGCAAAAGAGGCAATTTTGAGGCTTCCCACGGCAAAAACCAGTTTAATTTCGGGCAAGATGATCCCACTGGTGCGGTAGAAATTCTTGTCACCGGCGATGCTATGGGAGCTAATTATAAAGTCCGCGGCCAGGAAATCTGTCAAGTCAGTCGAGTCATGGGACCGATGGCTTTTACTATTAATACCGAGGAAAGTCTCGATACTGGAGAAGGTTATATTTCTATTCGCTATAATGCCATTTTCCGCAATGCTAAAACCGATGAATTAAAGGGAAAACGGAACTTTAAGGAAACCTACGAAAAAATCGATAATTATTATTTACCCTCCTGTCAAGTGATTAACGCAATCGATGCTGGGGGCGAAAAATCCACCACAGAATTTACTTTTATCAATTTACAGCTTTTAGAATCTTAAGGGTTATTCCCGCCCAAAAAGCGTTAGGATCGAAGTAACTACACTGTAATAAATCTCTGACCAAAAGCTGATTATGTCTTTAACACTGACTCCCAATAACGTCGAACAAGTTTTAGATGAAATGCGCCCCTACCTGATGGCGGATGGTGGTAACGTGGAATTAGTCGAAATCGACGGGCCAGTCGTCAAACTGCGACTTCAAGGCGCTTGCGGTTCCTGTCCCAGTTCCACCATGACCCTAAAAATGGGCATCGAACGTCGTCTCCGGGAAATGATTCCCGAAATTGCCGAAGTTGAACAAGCTTTCTAAATCTTGGTTCAATTAATTGTCACCACCGCCCGATTGACTAAGTTAAATTAGCGATCGGGCATAATATTAATTATATATTTTTTTTCTGCAAGATTGATAAAATTACAGAATTAATTAAGGTAAAAAGTATCTTTTTTAGCCAATTAACCAGCCAATTAAGCACTAACATATACTTGAAAATTTTTATTAAAACTCAAAAATTATGACGGAAAATATCCCCACCATTGTGGTCATGCACGGCGACCAAACTGGAGAAGAACTATTACTAGAAGCCCTGAGAGTATTGCAACCCTCAATAATTCGTCAACCGCTTAACTTTGCCGATTTTGATCTTAGTTTAGCCCAGCGTCGCCAGAGTAACAATCAAGTGGTTCATGAGGCCGCCGAAGCGACTCTCAAAACCGGATTAGCCCTCAAAGCTGCCACCATCACCCCAGAAATCAAAGGAGATGTGGGCAGTCCCAACGCTATCTTAAGAGAAGCAATGAATTCTCAGGTAATTCTCCGCATCGGCCGCCGTATCCCTGGTATTCGTCCGATTGGGGGCGTTTATTCTCCCATTGCCATTGTCCGCATGGCCGTTGACGATGCCTACGGGGCCAAAGAATGGCGAGAAACCACTGCCACCGGCGATGAAATTGCCTATCGCACCTCGCGCATTTCTAGGGCTACCAGTCGCGCTGTGGCCGAGTTTACCTTTCAACAGGCCAAAAAAACTGGGGCGCGGGTATTTGGCGGCCCAAAATTCACCGTCAGTGCCACCTATGAAGGGATGTTTAAAGAGGAATTAGACGCGGCGGCCCAAAGACATCCGGAAGTACGTTATCAACCCCTGTTAATTGATGCAACTTTTGCCCTACTTTTACAAACCGACGGCGAAGCTTTGGTGATTCCAGCACTTAATCGTGATGGCGATTTATTATCGGATTTTGTCTTGCAACTCTATGGCAGTATTGCCGGGGCCGAAAGTTTAGTTTTGGGATTTGACGAGGAAACCTTAGCAGTTAAAACTATTATGGCAGAAGCTCCCCACGGCACGGCCCCCGCTTTAGAGGGCAAAAATATCGCTAATCCCATGGCGATGATTTTAGCTTCGGCAGCTTTGTTAGGTTATATCGAAACTAGCGAGGCGAGTAAAGCTTCCCGGGCAATTTATGAAAGTGTCTTTGAAACTATTCACGAGGGCAAAAAAACCCCCGATTTAGGGGGCCAAATGACCATGAGTGAGTTTACCGATGAGGTGATTCGTCGCGTGGTCAGTAAGTTAGAGGTTTGGTCTGCTTTGGGGTAAGCTGCCGGCACATCTAAATCACCGGTTAAGACTGGACTAGGGAAGGGGGAAAAAGCCGTAAGATTGCCTATTCCCTAATACCCACAGCTTCTTACCTCACTATTCAGATAACCGCGATATTGCCGCTAATAGTTAAGCTAACTTAAAGGCATCTCGCCAACACCAGCGCAACAGGGTAAAAGCTATCAAACCTTTAACCAATTCTAGAAACCAGTAACCAATCTGCAAAGACATCATTTCTCCTGACATTCCCGACTCAGTAACGGGAGCTAGTAAACCCATGGCGCTCAGATTGGGAGTGAGAAAATAGGTGTAAATTAGGGTGATTACTAAGAGAACACCGGCGAATAGAAGCGATCGATGTTCGGGGAGATGGATTAAGGTATGATAGCGGTGGAAGACAACAAAGCTACACAGCACAATCGCCGCACAAACTAATTCCAGATGGTTAAAAATGCCAAATAGCAAGTAACCAGCACTGGCAAAGCCATTTTGTGTCATCATGCCAGCTACGGATAAGCTGGGGAGAATGATTAAATCGATGACGAAACTGGCACTTAACCAGAAACCGAGAACAACCATGGCTAGGGTTGTCCAATTAAACCAAGACCAATAACGCTCCACAAAAGTTTTCATTAGGCTTGCTCCTCCTTGCCTTTATAATTTAATTGTAAAGAGCGTTCGCCAAAATTATGGCCAGTTTTTTGGTAATTCTTAGCAATTCTTAGCAATTCTGAGGAGAGCAACCAAACAATACCGCTCTTAAGTAGGTGGGTGGAATTAAATATAAGATGAACGTAGGTTGGGTTGAAGCATGAAACCCAACGCCCCGATGGGTTACGAAGTGCGCTAACCCATCCTACAAATAATTGTGCCTCCCTACTTATCTCTAGATTTGGCTACCCGCTCGGCGCGGAATTGTAAAGATTTATCAACAAGTGTTTATAAAAACCTTTAAATATTGACCAAGCTGACGATTCTAGACTTACCCTAAAACAATAACTGACTATCTACGGGTTTACTGTTATGGATAAGGATTTTCGTAACTATCGCATGGTTTGCACCCTCACCTTCGGAGATATTTACGGACAAATAATCGTCTGGTTAATCGTTATTTTTCTTACTCTCGCTTCCACTCTAGCTCTTTGGAGTAGCACTAGACAAATTTTCGCCCTCGCTACCGTGGGGTTAGTCGTCGTCCTCTCTTTGCCTTTTTTACTCTTTGCTTTCGTTACTACCCTCCTCAATCATATTGAATTCGTTCCCATCGAAGCGGAAACCAACATTCGTCGTGGTCCTGTCCCCGGAGTTAGCGGCAGCCGTGTACCCGCAGCCGGCTAAATCCCCAATAAATAATCTAGAGACGTTGCTGATAACGTCTCTAGCAGTTTTTGCGCTTGTTTGCGTCGGGGTTTCTCGTTCTTGATTTTTGTAAATTTTTGTTAATTTAACTTGTTTTAAAACACTTTTTCTGGTAGCGATTATCCAGAGAAAAATAGATGAAAGAGGGAAATTGTCAAGAGAATAATCTTGTTTGCTGCCTGATCCCGGTCAATGATAAATTTTTAAATACCTAGTCTTTTACATTTTCCCGACTCTCGGAGTGATCCCCAATGTTAAAAAATCTCTTTGGTGGCAAAAAATCTGACTTTTACCTAGAACTAAAAGAAACCGATGGTGAACAACAAGCAACAGCAACCACGGCAGCACCTGCACCTGTTCTGGAAGCGCCCGCCCCTGCTGTGGAGTCTGCATCCGCCCCTGTAGCCGAGAAAAAACCCCAAAAAACTTCTATTAAGAAAGAAAAGCAAGTAAAAGAAACTCCAGCTGCTCCTGTGAGCGTACCGGCACCCGTAGCCGCTACTAACGGCAAAGTAGAGCCGCAAGAAGTGGAATTTGCGACAAAATACTTGATTACTCCCACTATGTCTCGCCGTCGCCCGGGTCCAAGTTTGAATGGTTTCAAAGACATGGCGCGCAAAGCGAAACTACCTGCTAACCGCGGCTAAATCCCCCCGGATTGCTTTCTCAACAAAAAAAAAGGAGAGCTTTCTTTGACTCTCCTTTTTCATCAGGGTGCATCTACTAACTCAAGTGTAGCAGAGAGTTTTTTTGAGGTTGGTTATTTAGGTTACTCCCCAGAGTATTTTGGGGATAATTATTGCCTGTCTTTTTGGGCAATTTTTAAAACCTAGGACTAGGTTGACTGGTGGACGGGTGCAAAATCAGTCTTCATAAGTAGGGAGACACAATTATTTGTAGGATGGGTTAGCAGTAGCGTAAACTATGCGGGCGTTGGGTTTCATGCTTCAACCCAACCTACGTTCTGGTGGACGGGTGCAAAATCAGCATTCATAAGTAGGGAGAGCAGTAGCGTAAACTATGCGGGCGTTGGGTTTCATGCTTCAACCCAACCTACGTTCTGGTGGACAGGTGCAAAATCAGTCTTCATATCTTGATTTTTGCAACGCCATTAGGGGTTAACTTTCGCCGCTCGGATTAGCCAACCGATTACCCCACCCGTAACACCACTGAGGATCGAACTGAGCAAAGCGGTGATCACCACTACCCCGATCTGTTTCCAGTTTTTCAATTCTCCGACTTTTTCGGCGAGATCGGTGGTTTTCCCCGCCGCATTCTCTATAACTTTAACTCGATCGCTTAAACCCTCTATCTTCGCGTCTAGGGTTCGGATATCGCCTTTAATTTCCGACTGCCCTAACTCTAAATTCTTCTGTCCGTTTTCCAGGGTGGTTAGTCGGTTTTCGATCGCCTTTTGTCCATTGGCAATACCGATGATTAAATCCTCCAATCTTTTTAAATCTTTTTCAGTGGCGGCTGTCATCAGTTAAACTCCTATTAGCTGAATTTTTCTGGACCCGATTCGATACCTTATTGATTGCGGATAACTTTCTCATTAACAATTTCCCTCCCAGATTTTTAAATAGGCATTTTCCATATTTTGGGCGAATTTTTTCCCTTGCCAGAGGGGGGCTATGTCACGATTTCCTAACAGTTGATTGCTGATCTCTTGACGAAGGGAGCGATCGAGTCCTAATTTTACTCCCCAGTCGATATATTCTGCCTCATTCCAGCCAATTCCGGCTTCAATACCGGCATTAATCATAAAAGTATAACTATTGCGCGCAGAAAATTGTTCTCCTACCAGTGTAACTAAAGGGATTCCTTGCCATAAAACTTCTAAGGTGGTGGTAGCACCATTGTAGGGATAGGTATCTAACACCACATCGGCAATCTGTAAATTAGCGCGATGGGTATATTCATCTATATCTCTCGGTAAAAACCGCAATCTTTGGGGATTAACTCCCTCCCTAATCGCTATTTCAGTAAATAATTCTTGAATTTTTTCAGTCTTACCGACTCCCTTAATCAGAAAATAACTATTAGGGACTTGTGCGAGAATTTTCATCTGAAGTTTAATAGTATCAGGATGACGTTTCATGCCACTTTGTACGGAAAAATAGATGGTAGCATCGGGGGGAATTTCTAAATCTTCTCGACGTAGATTAGGAGTACCGATTTCAAAACCATCCACTGCTAAATATGTCTCTGGTAAACGATAGATTTTTTCTCGATAATATTCCTCCGCTTGCTGGGGTAAAACGTAGGGATCGGCGATATAGTAATCAATAGTTGCTAATCCAGAAGCATCCCAACCTAACCAAGTCACTTGTTTTGCTGCGGGTTTCAGTGCCATAATCTGATTGGTGAGATTATGGGTTAAACTGTCTAAATCTACCAGAATATCTATCTGATCTTGTTGAATTTGTTGGGCAACTTCTAGGGGATTTTGAGCGTAGGGAAAATGACGGATAATATCTCGGCTATCCCGAAACCATTGACGGGTAATTTCATCTTCTTCTTGGTTAATAGTATAGATGGCTATTTGCAATTTTTCTCGATCATGATGGTGAATTAACCAACGACTTAACCAACCGACAGAATGATGTTTAAAGGTACTAGCAAGATAACCAATCGTTAGTTTTTCTTGAACTTTTTTGATAGTAATACAAGGAGTTTCTAAACTATTATTATCAAGGAAAATTTCGGCGATGCGATTAGTTAATTGTCGATTGGCTAAAGCTCGATCGCCTAGGTAGGGTAGGGGACTAGAAATATTGAGAAAGCTAGTTTTAATAAGCGGTTCTAGAGTAATATTTTTCTGACTGGTTAATTCCTGTAATAAATTCTGATATTCTTGATAAATATGATCAATTTCTTGCCAAACTCCCCAGCGCAAAAGTATTAACAAAATTAGATAATTACTGTATAACTTTAGGGTTGGGGTTAGACAAATTTCTCGCAATTGATAGGCAGTTATTAAAGAATTATCAAAGTCTTCGGCTAAAATATAGAGGTTAACTAATTGTTCCAAAAGACTCAGATCATTTGGTCTTAATTGCAGACAAAGTTTAATAATTTCTACTCCAAAAGCGGGACTTTGTTTTTCGTTGGTGACTCGTGCTGCTATCTGAAAAGCTTGCGGGATAAAACTATCAGCTACTTCTTGCAGATAGGGTAAACTTGCTTGAGCTAAATCTAAAGTTAATTGGTGGGTATATAAAAGACTTTTGAGAACTACATTTAAAAGCAATTCTCGATTAGGATTATATCTGAGATTCTCTTGAATAGGATAATTAAGTAGTTCTTCTGGATCGAATATTTCTAAATCTAAAGCTAAGTCGAATAAAGCTAATAAATTATTAATTGACTTGGGAACAATTTCCTGTAGATGATAGCGAAAATATTCTACAGCTGCCAGATCACCTTTTCTTTGTTGTCGTCGCGCTTCTGCGTCTAAAACCGCTTCTAATTCTGCTTGCCATTGCTTAACTTCTTCCGGATTACCTTCGCTTAAAATACTTTGCCACATTACCTGTGCCTCTGCTTCTAAATTTTGCAGAAGATAGGCAACTCCCAAGTACCAATAGTCAGAAACATTTTCGGGATTGTTATCGATTAGTTCCTCGTAAATTGCCGCAACTTGAGGATAATCTTCGGCAATTAAAGCTTGATAAGCGTCAGGATGCCACATAAATCAGTTATCAGTTTTTTGAGATAATATTTTCAGAAAATCTTGATGTTCTTGACTGGCTAAACCTTGCTGTAAAACTGTCAAAACCTGTCCCAAGTTACCCGCTAATAAAGCATTAACATCTAACCAAAGACCGGGGAAAACCTGCGAGTAAATTATCCCTCGACTATCGGGTTCAAGTTTAATATATTCTCCAGCATTTAATCGGAACCAATCTAATTGACGTTCATAAACTCGCCAAACAAGATATTCTTGCACTTGATTACGACGATAAACTCGCCATTTATTGTGGAGATCATAGGAAGCACTAGAAGCGGCAATTTCTACAATTAATTCTGGCGCACCTTCGATATAATCATCGTCACTAATAGTTGATTGTCCAGCAATTTTAATTCTTAGTAAAGCATCCGGTTGTACCTGATTATCTGCATCCAGACGCACTGTAGTATTATCCGCAGACATCACCCCAATTGTGGCGGCTTTATAGACCCCTAACCAAGTTAAAATATCAGAATGAGGTTCTCCATGACTCCGCACTCGCACAGGAGAAGACATATAAACTATTCCTTCAATTAATTCGGCTTTTTTTACTTCAGAAAGGTTCTGATAACGACGATCAAATTCTTGGCGACTTAGTTGATCACCATTTTCTAAAGGAGGGGTTTTAGGGAGGGAATAAATAGGTTCAGAAGTGATCATTTTATTGGCCCCAAACAACAGTAAAGCTCAAAAATAATTGACTCATAAGTAGGTAGGCACAATTATTTGTAGGATGGGTTAGCGCACTTCGTAACATGAGCGGGCGTTGGGTTTCATGCTTCAACCCAACCTACGTTCTGGAAACTGTCAACTTAAAACTTACATCTGATAACTGATAACTGATAACTGATAACTGATAACTGAAATTAAACCACTTTAGCGATAGCAACTTCTAGCTTATCCATAGCCTCATCTACTTCTGTTTCCGAGACAATTAAAGGAGGTACAAAACGGAGGACTTTCGGACCTGCGGGAGCAATTAATAAACCCTCGGTCAAGGCTGCATTAACAATAGTAGATGAAACCAACTCACTTTCTGAATTAATTTCCAGACCATTAATTAAACCCCAACCGCGCACATCGACAAATAGATGGGGATATTGAGAAGCAATCACCCGTAAACGGCTGCGTAATTGTTCCCCTCGCTGCTGAACATTTTGCAGAATGTGATCCCGTTCAATGGTTTGTAATACTGTTAAAGCTGAGGCACAAGCGAAAGGATTACCCCCAAAGGTACTCGCATGACTACCCGGTTCAAAGACATCACAGAACTTTTTGCACATCATTGCACCGATGGGAATACCCCCCGCTAAACCCTTAGCAGATGTGAAAATATCTGGTTCCACTCCTAAATTCTCATAACCCCAGAGTTTACCAGTTCTTCCGACTCCCACCTGTACTTCATCAAAGACAAGCAAAATGTTATTTTCGTCGCAAATTTGCCGTAAACGTTGGAAATATTCGATATCTCCCGGACGAACTCCCCCTTCACCCTGCAGCGGTTCCAACATAATCGCAGCCACCCGACGATTACCCTCATCGATATCAGCGATCGCATTTTCCACCGCTTCGATATCATTATAGGGAATATAGGCAAACCCCGGCATCAGGGGTTCAAAGTCTTTTTGATACTTTGGTTGACCGGTTGCGGTGATGGTAGCTAAAGTCCGACCGTGAAAACTAGCGTGAGCGGTTAAAATAACTGGCTGTTCGAGGAAATCTAGCACCGTATGGGCATATTTTCGTACTAATTTAATTGCCGCTTCGTTCGCTTCCGCACCGGAATTACAGAAAAAGACCTTATCAGCGCAGGAATGATCGACAATCCATTTAGCTAGTTCTCCTTGTTCGGGAATATAGTATAAATTCGAGACATGATGGAGTTTTTGGATTTGCTGACTAACCACTTCAATTAAAGCAGGGTGCGCGTGACCGAGGGTACAGGTGGCAATTCCCGCGACAAAATCAAGGTATTGTTTACCGGAAGTATCCCAGAGAAGACACCCCGACCCCTTGGCGATCGCAATGGGAAAACGACCATAAGTATTCATCACATAGCTGTTAAAACTATCTGGATCGAAGGTCTGATTCGGGTTTAAATTGGAAGTGGGATCAACTAGGGTTGGTTCTAAAAGGGTTTCTGGACTCACTGGGGAACTCCTGCGCGATTAGACATAGGGGAAATTATAATCAAATCCGTCTGAGAAGGACGGGTTATTTAGATTAAAAACTGATTTCATTGTAGTTTACTAGACAATCTTAGGGGTGAATTTTGCTTGTCCATCAGTGAAGATAAATATCGTCGTCTGCGTCAGGAATTAATCGGGGGAATTTTTGCCCTGATCGTGGTGTTTTTGCTGGGTACGTTTTGGTATCATCTGATCGAGGGTTGGAGTTTGCTAGATTCGGCCTATATGACGATTAGTACCCTCGCTACCGTCGGTTTTGGCGAAATTAATCCCCTAGGTGAACGGGGACGACTGTTTACAATGGTTTTGATCGTGATGGGAGTAATCACGATCGGTTATATTGTTAATCGCTTGACCGAAGCTTTAATTCAAGGCTATTTTCAAGAGGGACTCAAACAGAGACAGGAGAAACGCGTGATCGATCGACTATCAGAACACTATATCATCTGTGGTTTGGGTCGCACAGGCAGACAGGTAGCGATCGAATTTTACGCAGAAAATATTCCTTTTGTAGTCATTGATACAGACCCCCTACAGGTAAATCGGGCCAAAGAATTAAATTATATTGTTGTTCAAGGAGATGCCACCTTAGATAAATCTTTACAAATGGCAGGAATTGAACGCGCTATTTGTATTGTGGCCGCTTTAACTTCCGATGCGGAGAATTTATATACAGTTTTGTCTGCTAAAACTCTCAATCCGAAAATTCGCGCCATTGCTAGGGCCAGTACCGAGGAAGCAGTACAAAAATTACAACGGGCCGGGGCCGATGCGGTGGTATCTCCCTATATTACCGGTGGTAGAAGATTAGCGGCCGCAGCCCTACGACCCCAGGTGATGGATTTTGTGGATGGGATTTTAACCGGAACCGATCGATCGTTTTATATGGAAGAATTTTTAATCGATCCGAGGACTTGTCCCTGTGTCGGTTTAAGTCTTAGTCAAGCACAGTTAAGATCTCGATCGGGGGCGTTAGTTTTAGCTATACGTCGCGCTGATGGTACACTTATTGGGGGACCGACTGGCGATACGGAATTAATGGCCGGGGATTTATTAATTTGTATGGGAACGGCCGAACAATTACGCAGTTTAACTCAGATTTTAATCCCTATGCGATCGGATGGTTTACGTTTACCTAAGCATTAGTTAAAGAGTCAATATAAGACTCTTTTAGGTCTTCTGACCCTACAGGGTAAGCGCAAGAAAAAAAATGACATAATATGCTAGAGGAAAAAAGACGTCTTCTCCACGAACAGATTATTATGTCAAAAGGTTTTGATTCCCTTTCAAGAGAAGAAAAGGAAACCAAGCGCAAGAGCAAAAGGCTCAAACCCTCTGTTGATGCACAATCCGTTCAACAACAATGGCTTTCTCAATTCTCG
>SFAU01000008.1 GCA_007096045.1 Microcystis novacekii Mn_MB_F_20050700_S1
TTCTGAATTGTGAGTTATAACTATTATAATCTCATTTCTCTTTGTGCTCAAGTTGAAGATTTTCTAGTTTTTGACTGCTATAAGTATTAATACTCATTGCATAAGTGAGATGCTCCCTGTTAGGATACACTCAGGCAAGATTAATTTTTTTAACTTCTCAATCCCTCCTTTGGTCTTAGGATTATTTGCCTATGGCTAATCAATCGCTTCTAAAAACCTATTTTGTAACTTACATTTTTCTGATCACCATCGCAAATCGTCAAAAAATATGAGAAAACTAGCTTGGCAAAAACTGGCTCCCTTGTTACTTTGTGGTTTAATTGCTACGGGTTGTGATCAAGACAAAAATTCTTTAACGGAACCAATCAATTGGCAATCCATATTATCGGAAAGTTTGGCAGATTTAGACCTAGAAAATATTTCCCTTGATCAGCTTTTAGGAATTTTAAATAGTCTCTCACTTTTTCCTGACGATATCATAGGAATTGACGAAAACTGTCTGGCCGAGAGCGGAGATATCGGCAGCTCCCTAGCCAGCAATAGAAGTGTTACCTGTCAATTACAATTGAGTAATGGCGAATGGGTAAGTATTGTTGTTAACCGAGATTTATTCGTCCTTGACAATATCCCTAACTGTCTGGCCGAGAGCGGAGATATCGGCAGCTCCCTAGTCAGCAACAGAAGCCTTACCTGTCAATTACAATTGAGTAATGGCGAATGGGTAAGTATTGTTGTTAACCGAGATTTATTCGGCCTTGACAATATCCCTAATAATAACCTTCAATCAGGTCCCTCATTTACTTTTGACCCCCCGGGAGAAACAACCACAAATCCCGACCCAGAAATTAGAAATCCTGTGGGCGAAAATTGGCTTTCAGTAGAAACAATGACGGGTAATTGGGATTCAGCAGGAGTAACAGTTAATCTGGGTTCAGCAGGAGTAATGGGTTCAGAAGGAGTAATGGTAATGGTTTCAATCGATAATTGGGGTTCAGCAGGAGTCATCAATTATTTGGGTATTTCCACTTCTCCGATTCTGTTCGATCCTTTTAATCCCGGGCAGCCAGTTAATGTATCGGATTCTCCGATTCTGTTCGATCCTTTTAATCCCGGGCAGCCAGTTAATGTATCGGAATCAAACTCGATCGCCAGCTTAGGATTTTTCAGTATTTTACTGTTCGGACAAAGAACATTACAATATTTTCGCCGACAATATCAGGCCAAGAAAATGAAAAAATAGGCAGGAGTCCCTTAATCCGAACTGATGGGAATTATTGTCGCCGGCAATTGGGGAAATTAGGGCAACGTTCCTGCATTAACTGGGAAAATTCCGTTCTTTGAGCGGGAGTTAAGACTTGGCGAATTTCCAAAAAACTTTCAAATTGCAGGTTACTCATTTCTTGGCGATTGCGAGAGATTTGCTGATGTTTAGAACGGATCTCTCGATCGGAGGCATTATTCGATAATAAACTATTTAATTCTTGTTCGTTGCTTCTCAGGGTTTCTCGCAACTTTTTGGTTTTTTCCTGATATTTCTGACGAATAGCGGCAACTTTCGACTTTTGCTCATCGGTAAGGTTCAATTGTTCGATTAGTCTTTCTCTAGAATTATTCATTCGACGACTCTCAGGACGCTGGGGAGAGCTAGTTTGAGCAATAAATAGACGATCTTGGGGATAGGATAGCACAGTGGCAGTGGGGACTAGGTTAGCCGCCAGAGTTAAAACCATGGTTGTGCCGAGAATCGAGACAGCAGAAAGGGACATAATTGACCTCCACAAAAAAATTAAGGATTATAGGTAGAATAGGTGAGTTGAGGCTCGTTTAAGCTTATCCAAGGCGAACTATAGACGCTAGGAGCAGCAATCGGTGGAGCGATACTATGGTTCCAACTCTCCACTAAAAAAGCTTCTAACTCCTCGTCAGAAATTTGTCCCAGTTGTGGATGAGGATGAGACCAACGATAGGAAGCAAAAATCAGGGACGATAAGGCAGTAATACCAGTTATCAAACCCAATAAAGGCAGCAATTTTGGGGAAGTTACCGGCCTTTCTCCCCTAATCATTTGCATTAACTGTTCTTCTTCATCTATCGGTCGAGGTGGCAGCGATGGACGATAGCGACGCAGAAAATTAACCACTTTGTCATCTTCTGGGGACATTAGAGAACTCCTTGTTTTTGCAAAAATTGACCCATGGTTTTACGCGCATAATGAAGACGTGATTTCACCGTACCGAGGGGAATTTCTAAGATTTCGGCGATTTCCTTTTGGGGTAAGTCCTCTAGATCGTGAAGGACAAGGACAGCGCGATGTTCTAAACTGAGAATTTCTAACCCTTGTCGGACCACTTCCTCATAATGCAGTTGCATCAAATCGGGACTATCTTGGGGACGGGATTCGCTATCAAGGGAGTTTTCCTGATCAGTGCTTTTGGCCATCCTCATTTGTCTTTTGGCTAATTGTCGCCGACCATCGATCGCCACATTGCAAGTGATCCGATAAACCCAAGTGGAAAAGTATTCAGGTGAACGCAATTTCGGCAACCCGTGCCACACTCTTAAAAATACCTCTTGGACAAAATCCTCTAGGAATTCCTGTCCACAGAGTTGATAGAGAGTAGAGCGGATTTTTGGTTGATAGAGACGGTAAAGGTGACGAAAAGCACCCCGATCACCCCTTTGACATTTTAAAATTAACTCTCGATCGCTCACACTCGTTTGCTTCTCGGTTATCACCTCGATCATTCCCCTCACCCCTAGCTACTTGTCCCTTTAGACTAGGGGGTGTCAAGAATGGTTCATAACCAGTTATCAGTTACCAGTTATCAGTGATCAGTGAATCAGCTTTTTTCTTCCTGCTCCCCATCCCCTATCCCCCATCCCCTATCCCCCATCAACGAGGGAGTAATTGTTGATAGAAATCCAATTGTTTTTGAGCGAGGGCTTTATTAGTATAATTGGTCATTACTCTCTGATAACCCCTCTGGCCTAATTCTTGAGCGAAGCTGGGATTATCTAAGAGAGTTTGTATAGATTTAGCCAGTGCCTCCCCATCTTTTTCGGGAAAAATTAACCCCGTATCAGCAATAACAAAGGGAATTTCTCCCGAATCAGAACCAATAACAGGAACCTGACAGGCCATAGCTTCAATTAAGACATGACCGAATTGTTCTTTCCAACCGACAGCAGTTAAGGTTTTGACCTGATAGGTGGTTTCTGAAGGTAAAACTAAAGTGTTCATTAGGTTAATATAATTAACTACTTGCTCGTGGGGAACACTTTCCACTATCATCAAGCGATCGCTTATTCCTGCGGCCGTAGCTTCCCTGACTATTTTATCTTTCAGAATTCCACGACCTAACAGTAATAATTTCCACTTACCTGTTAATTTAGCTGCAGCTTTAATCAGCGTTAGAATGCCTTTTTCTTCTACAAAACGACCGATAAAACCAATCACAAATTCATCGGTTTCAATGCCTAAAGATCGGGCTAAATCGGGGTGCTTGCTGGGGGAAAAAAGGACTTCATCCACGCCTAATTGTGGTAAAACGGTGTATTTACCCCTGTAACCCCGTTCTTTTAAAACATCTACTCCGTCCTGATTACCAGCGATTAAACCATCGGTATTTTTCAGGTTATAAGCTTCTAACCAAGAGATGGGAAATTTAGGAGTATAGGGAAGATTCCACCAAGTAAAAAATACATTTTTAGCCCGGAGATTTAAGAAACGGTTCAGAGTAATAAATTGGGCATAAGCGAGAGATTTAGAACCCTGTTCCACTTGAATAATATCGGGTCTAAATTTTTGCAATAAAGAAATTATATCAGTGCCAAAAGTTAATAAAGCTTGGTTATTTTGGCTAAAATTAGAGATAGGAATGACTCGGAAATTATCAGCTATTTTCGGTTGACTTTCAATGATTTTATTTTGGACTCCTCCCGGTTGCCAACGTTGGGGAACAACAATAGTAACTTCAATATCGGGATTTAATCTTGTCAGAGAGCGCAGTTTCTCACAGTTGAGATCAACGACATAGGTATGACTAGCGACTAAAATTCTCATAGATTATCTAGTTTTGTATAAATTTGGCCATCATTCCAGAGGGACTTAACTTGAGTTTTCAGAGCATCCAGAAGACCCAAACTATAAAAAATTCCCCTAGAAAGGATTTTAATCGGGGAACCACCTTTATTACAGGGAGGATTGCCAAGAACGTGACAATCAAATAATTTAGCATAGAGTCGCAATTGTTGAGCGGGAGTGAGATTTTTCAGGGCCATCAGAAAGTGATTATGATAAAAAGTCGTCTGATAACTCAGAGAACGAGTGCTAATATCATGACAGCCGCCGGTTTCTTCGCCTAAATGAACCAGATAAGCGGTGGGATCATACCAGACATGATAGGGAGTCTGGCGTAACCTTAAGCAAAAATCCGATTCCTCGCGCACGGCACTGCCACGAAAGCGTTCATCGAACCAAATGCCGTATTTCGTAAATATATCCTTCCGGAAAGACATATTACAGCCCCGGGCCGAGATTACCTGCTGGGGTTTAGTGGTGTGAACAAGATCGATGTAATACCAAGCAATGCCCGGATCCATCGCTTGGGGGGGTAAAAAGTCGATTTCGTAGGGTTTGCCGGTATCTGTCACCATTTTTTGGGAGTCACCCAATTTCATGCGATCAAATACCCGACCGGCCACTACACCTATCTCAGGGTTCTTGACAAAATTCTCACTATGTGCTTTGAGATAATTATCCGGTAGCCGCACATCATCATCAATAAAAAGAACGATATCGCCTTGGGCGCGACGGACTCCATAATTTCTGGCCCCAGGTAAACTCGCCCAATCCAGCCGATACCAGCTAATTTTGTGCTGATTAGCCAGATTTTCTAGATAGGATTGTATTTCGTGGCTGTGGGTAGCGGTCTGGTCGATAACTAATACCTCAAAATTGGGGTAATCTTGTTTGAGCAGGTCATCGAGAGTATCTTTAAGAGGCTCTTCGCGTCGATAGGTGGGTATGATGACAGAAATCGAGGGAAAATTCATAGCAGTAATCAGTAATCAGTAAACAGTAATCAGTAATCAGTAAACAGTAATCAGTAATCAGTAATCAGTAATCAGTAAAAAGACAGTAGAAAACTTCTAAGTAGTCGTGCAAAATTAATTTCCTAGTCGAGACTCCGAGACAGGAGACTCCGAGACAGGAGACTCCGATACAGGAGACTCCGATACAGCTATTAGGGATCGGATTTGAGTTTTCAGTTCACTGTTTACTCACAGCAAAAGGCTGACGGCTGAGAGCTTAGATGTGTAATTAATTTTGTTTAGGTACTTATTTAATACCGCACACTTAAAAACTCAAATCTGATAACTGATAACTGATAACTGATAACTGATAACTGATAACTGATAACTGAAATCTCCAGCACCCATATTTCAAGCTAAAGAAATACCTTTGCGTTTAAATTTTAAGCCCTTTTTGGAGGATTTTGTGGCGGTTTCCCCCGCCAGAATTTTGGCTTCTTTTTCCTGTTTTTCGATGACAGGTAATTTAAAAATTACGCCTGCGAATATCCAGTAATAAACGCCCACAGGATCCGTATCGAGGGCATACCAGTAGGGAAGATAGGTAACAAAGAGCAGCAAAACCCAATAACTACCGGCAAAACCTCGCAGAGTCGGATCTTTGAGGGAACGATAGGTGCGGAAGGCCAGATAAACTAGATGGGTCATAAATATCATGTACAAGGCAAAACCAATGTATCCCAACTCAAATAAAACTTTACTGTGATAGGTTTCCACAAAGGAAATATCACCGAAAACCCTAGCAGCAGAAGTGGCCACACCAAGTCCACGACCTAAAATACCGCCCTGATTACGGATAGCAAAATCAAACTGTTCTTGAATAAAAGCGGTGGGGGGAGCTTGTTGCCAACGGGCGATGGCACTATCGTAGCGTTGTTGGACAAAATCGGGGTTAAGGAAAGAAAAACCGATAGCTAGAAGTAAAGTGGCGGCAAAAATGATCGGCAAAAATCTTTTTAAGTTAGCGATTTGTCCCGTAAGAATCGTCATCAGACCAATAATCATCGGTACGGCAAAGAAAGCTAATCTTTGCCCGGAGACCACTGCATTAATAAAAACTAGGGTTAAACCCACTAGGGCTGCTAGTCGCCATTTTTGGGAAATTTCACTAAAGGCACTGGCATAACAAATTACGGCACTAGAGACCAAAAACCAAGCCCAGTGCCAGGGAGAAACAAAGGTACCCGGTAGGCGGATCATATTTACTTCCGGACTATACACTAACGCCCCACCAACCAAACACCTTGCCTCTAAGCTGGCTTTGAATAGTAAATCAGCCACTTCTCCCCGAGTTCCTACACAACGACCGGTTTTCAGCATCCAGTATTGCATTAGTCCTAGGACACAACAAATAATCGCTAAAGTCACTAAAAGACGACCAAAAAATAATAGGGTCGGTTTGTCTTTGATCAAGTAATAAGTGCAGAAGATCAAGGGGACATAACCTAGCAAAACTTTAAATCCTAATAGTCCTTGCAGAAAAGTCTCACTTTCCCGACAGGGAATTGCGCGCAAACGACCATCTCTGAAAATTGTTAATCCTTCTACCGATTCGCAAGTAGGCAGAAATTGTCTCTGTAAATTGACGGCTAATAGACAGACTACACAGAAAACAAAGATTAATAATAGGGTTGTACCTAATTGTTTCGGGACAATAATCGGTAATTGCTTTTTTCGACATTCTAAAACTAAGGCGATTAAAGCGGGTAGATAAAAGATATCTTTACTGAGCTGCAGGATTGGACTACCCCCCAACCAATAGATAATAGTGCCAGTGAAGGGGACATAGATAATAAATGCCCAAAGAGCCATGCGAGGATAGCTAAAGGAGAAAACTACTAAAATTAAGGCTAAACTTACTGCAGCTCCTATCGTGGCATCAAATAATAAGCTGAGGGGTAATCCGAGCAAAATTGCTACACAAATAGCAAAAATAATCAACCCCGTTAACTTTTGTTTCCTTTGCCTTTCTTCTTTTTTGAGGGCAAGTTTCTCTTTGATGTTAAGCGGGGGACTATCAGCTTTTGTTTGGCCTTGTTTATTCTTTTTTTTCTGGCGATCGATACTTAGTCCAGTCATAATTATCCCTTGCTAGGCTAGGCTAAGGGCATTATAATCCCTGTCCCCCTCGATCGACTACAAAAGATAGCTTCGCACCGCTTCCACTAGCCTTTCTGTCCAAAAATTGGCTAATTCTAGGGTTTCTGCTTCCACCATCACCCGAATTAACGGTTCTGTCCCGGAAGCGCGCACCAAAATTCGGCCTTTTTCTGCCATGGCTGTCTCAGCTTGGCGGATTTCCCGCCGTAAAGGTTCACATTGCTGCCAATTACGTCGCACTTCTCTATCTTCCACCCGCACATTGCGTAAAATCTGCGGATAGGTGACAAAGCTATGATCGACTAATTTAGCCAAGGAAACTGCCGATTTCTGCACTAAAACCGCTAAATGTAGGGCGGTTTGCATTCCATCCCCAGAAACCCCGTAATGATGGCAGAGAATATGACCAGATTGTTCACCCCCTAGCATGGCTCCAGTTTCCCACATTTGCGCCTGAACGTGCTGATCGCCCACGGCAGTCCGCAGAAATTGACCCCCCAGTTTTTGCCAAGCGCGTTCAAAGCCTAAATTAGCCATCACCGTTGCTACTAATAACCCATCGGGTAGCTGTCCTGCTTCTAAGAGGGAACGACCCCAAAAATAGAGGATATAATCGCCATCTACTACTCTACCCTGACTATCCACGGCCAAGACTCGATCAGCATCGCCATCGAAGGCAAACCCTAAATCCGCTTGCTGATTAATCACCGCCGCCTGTAAGCTTTCTAAATGGGTAGAACCACAATTAACGTTAATGCGATCGCCGTCGGCTCGATCGTGTAGGCAGATAACTTCCGCCCCCAAGGTTTGGAATACTAAAGGTGCTAGGTTAACGGCTGCCCCCCAAGCTAGATCCAAAACTATTTTTAATCCCGATAGGTTAATATCGGTCCCGACGGAATCAATCACAGCTTGATAATATTTTTGGATTAATTCGGGACAAAAAGTCGCTTTTCCCCAATTTACTTGTTTATCTGCTAATTCTAAATTGCCTCTTAAACCCGCTTCTATCTGTGCCGCTAAACTGCCAGACAATTTTAAACCGCTGCTGTCAAAAAATTTAATGCCGTTGTCTTCGGGAGGATTATGACTGGCAGAAATCATGATCCCCCCCATCGCTTCGCTTTCTCTGGTTAAATAGGCGACGCAGGGAGTGGGACATAATCCCAGTTGCCAGACTTCTATTCCCGCCCAAGTTAAACCGGCAGTGATAGCATTGGCTAACATATCACTGGAATTACGGGAATCTTGACCGATAATTACTGGTTTGGTGACACCAGCTTGATTTTTTAATACCTGTCCTGCCCAAAATCCGATTTGTAGCGCTAGGGGGGCAGTTAATAATTCTCCCACTTGGCCGCGAATTCCGTCCGTGCCAAACAGGGGGGATGGCGGTAATTCGATTAAACCCCCTAAGGATAACAGGGGATGCGATCGAGCTTTTTGCCCATTTTGATACGATAGAGACGCTACCATGGCCGATTCCTTTCCTCACACAACACATTCAGAGGATAACATGATCACCGATTTTTTCAAATCAATGTTCCCAGTTGACCTTAATCCTCCTCCCGGAGTTCCTTACATCTGGTGTGGGGAGATGGGGAAGTGGGGAAGTGGGGAAGTAGGGAAGTGGGGAAGTGGGGAAGTGGGGAAATTGAACTAAAACCCTAAAACCCCAAAACCCTATCACCCCAAAACCCTATCACCCTATCTCCTGCCTCCTATCTCCTGAATGCTGCCTCCTGAATAAAGATTTTTGATTTTTGCAGGAGGTCTAAGCAAGGAACCGAGGTTATTTGGTAAGCTGAAACGGTAATCTTGACCCCCGAATGCGCGTGCTGATCAGTGTTGTCATCCCTACCTACAATCGCCAAGCAATCTTAAAAAAATGTTTGCTCGCCCTAGAAAATCAGCGTTTAACCGATAATAAGGTGGAAAACTACGAAATAGTCGTTGTCGATGATGGCTCTACCGATGGGACGATCGCTTGGTTAGAAAGTCAAAAAGCCAATTTACCCCATCTGCAACTGTGGCAACAGGATCACGGTGGACCAGCGATCGCTAGGAATCTGGGGGTAGAAAAAGCTAGTGGTGATACAATTATTTTTATCGATAGCGATCTGGTAGTGACAGAAAATTTTCTGCAAGCTCACGCCGACGCTTTAACCGCCGGGGCAGAAAGTCTCAGCAGTGATCGCTTATTTACCTACGGCAGCGTCATTAATACCTGTAACTTCGAGCATCCCACCAGTGAACCCTATAAAATCACCGATTTCTCCGCCGCCTATTTTGCCACGGGCAACGTGGCGATCGCCAAAAAATGGTTATTAGCGGCGGGATTATTTGATACCCAGTTTCAACTCTACGGTTGGGAAGACTTGGAATTAGGGGTGAGATTGAAGCAATTGGGACTAAAATTAATTAAATGTCCCGAAGCCGTCGGTTATCATTGGCATCCCCCCTTTAATCTCGCTCAAATTCCCAATCTCATCGATAAGGAAATTCAACGGGGACGAATGGGAGTGCTTTTTTATCAAAAACATCCCACCTGGGAAGTGCGGATGATGATTCAAATGACTTGGATTCATCGACTGTTGTGGGGTTTACTTTCCCTAGGGGGAACCCTGAATGAACGCAGCCTCTCCCCTCTGTTACAATGGTTGATCGATCGAGGTAAACCGCAATTAGCCCTAGAAATTGCCCGCATTTTTCTCAATTGGTACAACGTGCGCGGCGTTTATCAAGCTTATCGGGAAATACAGCTTCAGTGAAATGTCTTGTCGAACATCACCGACGGCGTTTCTCACAAAGACGAGGTATGACTGGATTTGGCATCGACAACCGACTCCCTAAAACCAGAGACTTTGTACCTCACCATCGAGATAACTGCCCTAAAGTTGAACATTTGCCGATAAAAAACTGAATATTGTCTTTTTTTTCTGATAATTGCTGCCACAATCAAAAGCAATCGGCATAGAGAGCGGCGGAAAACACTGACCACATTTGCCCCTTGGGAATTTTCGTCCGAGATTGGGCATATTAGAAGTAAATTTTCCTAGAGGAGGAATCCCATAATGAATATCTTCGATATTTTAATCGGTTTTGTCGGTGGAGGTGCGATCGGGGGTGGGGCTTTATATGCCCTCCAACAGGGAGAAATCAGGGAAGCACGACAAAAATATAAGGAGACTGAGGCGGCTTTAGATCAAACCGAAGCGGAGTTAAAAGACAGCAAAGAACAGTTAAAACAACTCGATCTCTCCGAAGAACGGATTCGCAATATCGAAGCCACCTATAGAGAAGAAGTGGCTAAATTGCAGAAAGAGTTAGAAGATAGCCAAGGGCGTTTACAAGGGGCAGCCAGCGCAACTCCCGATCAAGCCATAGAAGTTGCCGATAAAACCCAAATTCAGGAACTTCAACGGGAATACGAAGCTAAAATCGAGGAATTGCACCAAAGCTATCAAAATCAAATTCAAGAGATCATAGACGGGAAGCAAGGGGAAATAGAAGCCCTGCGTCGAAGTCAACGGGCGCAGATTCTAGAATTAGAAAATGGCTATCAGTGGCAAATTCAACAACTAGAACAGGGTTATCAAAGCCAACTCTTAGAACTAGACAACGTCCGCCAAGCAGTAGTGGCGGAACTGCCCATTCAAGAAGATGATCGAACCACTGAAATCGTCGAACCCTGGGATGATTTCCCCGATAGCCCCAGTGCCGAAGAAATGAATCCTTTTGATGGTTTTATCACGGAAGAAACCCTAGTATTAGAACCAGAATTTGCTCCTGAAACGCTGGTAGAAACGCCCGTTTCTGAATCAGAATTCACCAGTGAAATAAATCCTTTTGATGATTTTGTCACTGAAGAAACCCTAGTATTGGAGCCAGAATTTGCTCCTGAGATGGAGATGTTTGGCAGTTTTGAAACCCTAGAAGGAAATCTGGAAGTAGAACCAGAATTTCCCCAAAAAATGGAGACATTTGACGGTTTAAACGGCGGCGAAGAGACCTTAGTTTCTCCAAAAGAAATGACTATGGTTGCAGATTTTCCCTTCATGGAAGAACAAACAATCTCTAACTGGGAGATGTCCGCCGCTGACACAGAATTTCTCAATCGTCCACAATTAGAGGAAGAAACTAGAACGATCAGTAGCCTAGAAGAATTATCGGGTAATTACGCTCAGTTCTTCGGTCAAGAAACCGTTAGCAGTGACACCAGTTTCTCTGATTTATTAGCCACCGATGCCGAAAAATTCGCTGATAACCAAAATTTTCTAGATGACTTATTTGCTGATAACGCTGACAGCAATAACCCCGAATTATTCGATTATTTTGCGGAAGAAACCCCCACAGTTGCATCTAACCGCCAAAATGTTGCTTCTGTTGCGAGTGACCAAGAAGAACTAGATTTCTTCAGTATGTTGGATAATGAAGAAATGGCTAATCTAGAATCCTTACCTTCTGACGAAGAACTGCCCCTTGATGATCTATTTAGCGATGATTTATTCTCGGATTGGGACAATAGCAAAACCACTACGCCAGAATCTGATCAGTAGGCAGATTGCCCGCTATCAAGGCACAAGGCAGAAGACAGAATTTCTTCCCCACCCGATTTCTGGCTTCTGACTTTCTTATTTTTTCGGATTTTCAGACATGAAAGTTAGGATAAGCTGTAGACTATCTCAATTACTGGTTAAGACTGTCTATGAGAAGGGAGCACCAGATCTGGGTCGAGGGAGTTTGAGCATTTGTACTAAGACTTCCAATATGCAATAATCAGTTTTTTATCCTTTGCATATTGCCAAATTTCCGTATCACTGGGACTTCTGCCTAAAACCGAAACTTGATAGCGGCTCACTGCGACCGCCGATCGCCTTGGTCTGGGTTGACGCAACCTATCTTCAATAGCCTGGGTTGACGGTCAACGGTTGATCCGCTATCAGTTCTTCCAGCCTGTAAATTTAAAATAAGCAGTTGGTCATAGCAGATCATTTACCGGTAAAACATTAAGGAAGGTAAATTTTCTTTGTGGGGGAAGGGCAATGTCCAAGCTTTTGCCAACACTTCCAGATGGCAAGGTCTGTGATTTCATAGACCAGAAAACCCGTAATGATACGCCCGAAGAATATGTTCGCCAGAACATCGAGCGTCGATTGGTGCTGGAATTGGGCTATTTGCCAGAACAGATCGAGGTTGAGTATCCAATTAAGCAGGGTAGTAAGAGTGTTCGAGTGGATCTGGCTATTTTCCGTGAGGGGGATCAACACAATCAGGAAAATATTTGGATCGTTATTGAGTGTAAAAAGGACTCGATATCGCCATCTGCTAGTAAAGACGGGATTGAGCAACTTCGATCTTATATGGCGGCTTGTGATAACTCTGAGTGGGGGATGTGGACAAATGGTAGGAAAAAGACCGTCTTGCGTCGAATTAGGACAGAGGAAGGAATTGAGTATGAAGAGCCTAATGATATTCCTTCTAAGAATGGTAATGTTGAGGAAGTTGATCGCCCAACTCGTGAGTCACTAAAGAATGCAGTTGGTGATAATTTACTGTTTTCTTTTAAGATTTGCCACGATCATATTTATGTAACAGATGGACTACAAAAACAACCTGCTTTTTTTGAGCTTTTAAAGGTTATTTTTTGCAAGATTCATGATGAACGCAATTTTCCTAATCCATTGGAATTTTATGCAACGGCGAAAGAGAAAAAGAGTAATGATGGGCGGTTAACTGTTTTCAACCGTATTAGCAAGATTTTTAGCGCAGTTAAAAAGCAATACCCTGCTATTTTTGATGCTAATGATGAAATTAAACTTCAACCTCGTTCTTTAGCTTATATTATCGGTGAGCTTCAACGCTATAGCTTTTTGAGTACGAATATTGATGTTAAAGGGAAAGCCTATGAAGAACTGGTTGGCGCAAATTTAAGGAGCGATCGTGGTGAATTTTTCACACCTCGAAATGTGCAAAAAATGACTATTCGTATGCTGGAGCCGAAAGTCACTGATAAGATTCTCGATCAATCCTGTGGCACAGGTGGCTTTTTGGTAATTGCAATGAATGAGGTAATCAAAAAATTAGAACAATTAGCAGGAGTAACTAGCCAATCGGATATTTGGAGGCGAAATGCACTCAATTCTAAAATTCAAGAAACAGCTAAAATTAATTTCTTTGGGATTGATATTAATCCAGATTTAGTCAAAGCGACCAAGATGAATATGGTGATGAACAATGACGGCTCTGGAAATATTTTTAGGCAAGATTCTCTGTTACATCCTCATCAATGGGAAGATAGTTTTCGGAAACAATTTGCCACGGCTTTAGCTATCGATCCAAAAACTTTACGCAGTGAGAAAGATCTGGGTCATTTTGATGTAATTGCAACCAATCCCCCCTTTGGTTCAAAGTTACCAATTAAGGATGAAGAAACTTTAAAGCAATATCAGCTTGCCCATGTTTGGAAAGAAACTGAGTCTGGTTGGGAACCGACAGAACAACTTCAGGGTTCTGCATCACCTGAGATCTTGTTTATTGAACGATGCTGGCAATTTTTGAAACCAGGGGGACGGATGGGAATCGTTTTACCTGATGCAATTTTGGGCGCTCCTGGATTGATTTATGTGCGTTATTGGTTAATTAAGCATTGCCGAATTGTTGCTTCGATTGACCTACATCCTGATACTTTTCAGCCTCACAATGGGACGCAAACTTCGGTTTTGATTCTTCAGAAAAAGACTGAAAAGGAAATCGATCAAGGAACAATGTCTGACTATGAGATCTTTATGGCACAGGTGAAGGCGATCGGACATGACAAACGGGGTAACATCACCTACAGACGCAATGAGGAAGGGGAAGAGATACTGGTTCCAACTAATCCAGAGTCAATCCCTTTGATCGAGCGAACGGCAATGGGTGAAGGTGTGGCTAGACCGCTACCTCGTCAAAAGGTTGAGGATGATGATACGGATTTGGTAGCTAATGAGTTTATTGAGTGGAAGAAAAAGGTGGTACTAGGATGGTAAGTTACGCTTTTAAATCTGATTACACGCCAGAGATACCTGATGATGAGTCGGAAAAACTATCGACGACGATCAAACTCAGTGAAGTACTGGCTGCTGGTGTGCGTCTAGAGGCTTCTGCTTTTAGCATTGAGGCTCATAATGCAGTTACAGCTTTGACAAATAGTGGTTTACCTCTCATTCCGCTTTATGGCAAGGAAGGTCTTTGTCAGGAAGCTCATAATGCTTTTCGTTTCAAGCGAATTTATGTAGATGCTGAACATGGTATTCCATTTCTTTCTGGCTCAGAGATTATTAGTTTACGCCCTAGAGTAGAAAATTATTTAAGTTGTAAGCAGACCAAAGGCTTAGATAAATTAATAATCCAAAAGTGGGACATACTAATTTCTTCTTATGGAACCGTAGGTAATATCAGTCTAGCTACTGAAATATTTGCAGGCAAAGCACTCTCAGAAAATGCTATTCGCCTGAGAGCTAATGATCCTGATACAGCAGGTTATATAGCTGTATTTTTGCGTAGCCGCTATGGTCGTCCTCAGTTAACTCAAACATCTTGTGGTTCAGTTGTTAGTTATATAAAGCCAGAACATCTTGGAAAAGTTTTAATCCCTAACTTACAAACGATTCGCCGAATTGAAATTGGTCGTTTAATGTGCCAAGCTGGAGAATTGCGTGATGAAGCAAATCATTTGTTAGATGAAGCCGATCGCCTTCTCCATGAACGTTTAAACCTACCTTATCTCAAAGATATTGCTCCGCGTGGTAGTGCATCTTTTACAACTACGATCAAAGCCTCGCAATTGATGGGACGCTTAGAAGCAAGTTTTCACGATCCAGTAGCGATTGCGGCTGAAAA
This sequence comes from Microcystis novacekii Mn_MB_F_20050700_S1, assembly GCA_007096045.1. Taxonomy (GTDB): domain Bacteria; phylum Cyanobacteriota; class Cyanobacteriia; order Cyanobacteriales; family Microcystaceae; genus Microcystis; species Microcystis novacekii. Next base: position 15,076 of record SFAU01000008.1, read on the forward strand.
ACAACTAGCGAAATTACCTGTTGAGATTACTAAAATTGGAGATCGGCGAGTTACTAAAGAAGTTAGAGCAATTACAAAGTTTAGAGAACGCACGTATGTTGACAAAGGTGGTATTCCTCTGCTTAGTAGTAAGCAACTTTTTCAAGTCGATCCAATCGATGTTAAACGACTTGCCAAGGGCGCACATACCAAAGATTTACCTGAAATTCAACTAGAAGAAAACATGATCGCTGTTACTCGTTCTGGCACGATTGGGAAAGTACAGATTATTCCTAAATACATGGCAGCATGGACAGCTAGTGAACACGCAACAAGATTTCTAGCATCTGATGATATCAATGCAGGTTATCTTTATGCTTGGTTAGCCTCAGATTATGGCTACTGTCTCATGACTCGATGTTCCTATGGTTCGGTAATTCTTGAAGTTGCTCAAGAAATGTTTTCTTCTGTCCATATTCCATTACCAGAGTTATCTATTAGAAATGAAATTGGCGATCTAGTTCTCAAAGCCAATCAACTCCGGGATGAAGCTTGGCGTAATGAACAAGAAGCGATCTCAAAATTAGAAAAACTGATTTCTTCTAAATCGAATACACCTATGAATAATCAAACACCTGTCGAAAGCTTCTCTTTCGCAAATATTAAATTTGACTATAATGCAGAACCAATCTGGGAATTAGCATCCCGACTTTCTGCCAAAATCCCCAATGAAGAATGGGCAAAACTACCAAAAGATTTAGCCCAAAACTTTGACCATTATCAACAGCAACAGGATAGTTAGTGAGAGTCGTTTTCGCCGATACAGGTTATTGGGTTGCCCTACTTAACCCTGGGGATAATTTGCATAAAAAAGCTGTTCAGCTATCAAAAACATTGCATCCCGTCTATATTGTCACCAGTGAAGCCGTCCTCATAGAAGTTCTCAACGACTTTTCTAAACGTGGTGAGTATTTCCGTGACTTAGCCATAGAGCTAACTCAAAATTTGCGTTCTAACCCCAATGTTCGTATTGTTCCCCAAACCAGTGAGCAATTTGAACAAGGATTAAGACTATATCAACAACGCCAAGACAAAGCATGGAGTCATACAGATTGCGTATCTTTCAAAATAATGGAAGAAAATGGAATCACAGAAGCACTCGCTTATGACAAACATTTTGCCCAAGCAGGCTTCACCGCTCTGATGCGGAATTGTCGGGTTTGAGTTCGGAAGTAACGCCCGATTTTAGCAGAGAGTTTCGCCTTAAAAATCCCAACTTAGTAGATTTACAAAAATGAGATGCAGCCTTCGTTTAACTGAATATATCGGATATAATCAAAGACCGGTCATTGAACGTTGAGGAAATACCGTGAACATCAGCCTAGATCTACCTTCAGAGCTAGAGAATGAGTTATCTACAGAAGCTTCTCATCTCAAATTGCCTTTAGCAGAGTATATTCTGCGTCTTCTCTCCTTTCGCCCTTTTCTTCAAAATCCTCCTAAAACAGGGCCAGAGCTAGTTGCTTATTGGGAAAGCGTTGGGGTTATTGGCTCCCGACCTGATATTATCGATAGTCAGGAGCAGGCAAGCAAATTGCGCCATGAAACTGAAACCCGTGAGCGGGCTTAGATATTAAATGTACCTTGTCGATACTGATGTCATGATTGATATTCAGCGGGGTTATGGGCCTGCAATCGCTTGGTTTGCCTCTCTCCCAGAACTGCCGAGTATCTCTGGCTTTGTTGTGATGGAGTTGATTCAGGATGCTCAGAACCAGCAACAGGTTCGTCGAGTCCTACAACTTGTAGCACCGTTACCCATTGTTTGGCCTACTGAAACTGACTGTACCCGTGCTTTATCTGACTTTACGGCTTACCATCTGTCTCATAAAGTCGGACTGATTGATGCCTTAATTGCCGCTTCTGCTGTTGGACATAATGCAACCCTTTGCACTTTCAACGTGAAGCACTATCGAGTCATCCCGGGCTTGAGCATGGAGCAACCCTATAGTCGCTGAAGTCGCCTAACTTCACCGTTATCTGTAAATATTCTCGTTTTCAAGGTTTAATTGGGCAATAACTCTATCAATTAAATCACAGCCCTCCCCCAGGGATTCGATCCGCGAAAATTGATCGCGCCAAACCGCCGCACCGGTAAAATCCTGACAATACCAAGCCAAATGTTTCCGCGCTTGCCAAATACCGCGTTGTCCCTTGTATAGCCATAGCCCCTGTAAATGCTCTTTAGCTAGGCTTAACAGGTCAATAGAGGTGTGTTTCGGCAACTTTTTGCCTGTTTTGAGGTAATAATCGATTTCCCCCACCAAATAGGGATAACCGAGGGTTCCCCGCGAACACATCACCCCATCGGCCCAGGTAAATTCCAAACAATTAATCGCCGCTTCCACAGAAACAATATCACCATTAGCGATGACAGGAATCGATAAAACCTCCTTCACCCGTTTAATCCATTGCCAATCGGCCGGCCCGTGATAACCCTGTTCCCTAGTGCGTGCGTGCAGGGTCAACATTTGCGCTCCCGCATCTTCCAAACGACGGGCAAAATCGATAATATTAATCTCTTGAGCGTTCCATCCCAAGCGAGTTTTCACCGTTACCGGCACTGACACCGCTCCCACCACTTCCCTAACAATTTGCTCGGCCATTTCTGGCTGTCGTAAAAGCGAAGAACCGCCGCCTTTTTTAGTAATTTTATTAACAGGACAACCCATATTAATATCGATGGTCATCGCTCCTTCTTTAACCGCTTTTTCCGCCGCCACAGCCATAAAATCGGGACGGCAATCAAATAATTGCATACTAATTGGTTGTTCCTTGTCCCCGATAACCATCAATTGCGGTAACTCTCGCAGCTGGGAGATTTCTGTCGCATTAACCATCTCCGTATAGAGCATCGAATCGGGAGCAAAGCGTCTCACCAAGCGCCGAAAAACTAAATCGGTGACACCGGATAAAGGTGATTGCAAGACGCGGCTATGCACTGCTAAGTTACCGATTTTGAGAGGGGATGAGTAGATAGCCATAGGACTAATTAAAAAATCAACAGCCAACACCAGCAAACCGAACAATTAGGGGATAGTTCCGTCACTGTTAACATTTTGCCAACCCCTAATATATGCTTAACCGTCATCTTCTAGCCTAAAACTACCTGTATGATGATTGGAGAGGATAGAATCCTATCTCTCCTAAACGAGTAATTAAACCAAAATTTCGCTTTTTTTTATGGATAATCTGCAACTCTGGCAACGTTACCAAGATTGGTTATACTATCACCCTAACCTAGAACTTTATCTCGATGTCAGTCGGATTCCCTTCGATGAGGGTTTTCTCAAAGGTCTAGAAGCAAAATTTGAGCGCGCTTTCCAAGATATGACAGCTTTAGAACAGGGTGCGATCGCCAATCCCGACGAACAGCGTATGGTCGGCCACTACTGGCTGCGCGCTCCTGAACTCGCTCCTAACCAGGAATTGCGGGACGAAATCACCGAACCCCTAGCACAGATTAAAGAATTTGTCAAGAAAATTCACTCCGGAGCAATTAAACCGCCTGATCAAGAAAAATTTAGCCATATTCTCTGTGTAGGCATCGGGGGGTCTGCTTTGGGTCCCCAATTCGTCGCCGAGGCTCTATCCCCCCTTAATCCCCCCTTAGAGATTGCTTTTATTGATAATACCGACCCGAAAGGCATCGATCGCACCTTAGCCCATTTACCCCTAGCCACCACCCTCGTTATCGTCACCAGTAAATCCGGCGGCACTCCCGAAGCGAGAAACGGAATGTTAGAAGTCCGCAACGCTTACGAAAAACAAGATTTAGACTTTCCCCAACACGCGGTCGCCGTCACCATGCCGGGTAGCCAACTGGACAAATACGCCCAAGATTGGCTAACTCGTTTCCCCATGCAGGATTGGGTCGGTGGTCGTACATCAGAACTATCCGCCGTCGGTCTTCTCCCGGCTGCTTTGCAGGGTATCGACATTGATGAAATGTTAGCCGGGGCCAAAGAAATGGACATCGCCACCCGCGTCCATAACCTGAAAAAAAATCCTAGCGCCCTACTGGCTCTAGCTTGGTATCATGAGGGCAATGGCAAGGGAGAGAAAGATATGGTTATTCTGCCCTACAAAGACAGCCTCTATCTCTTTAGCCGCTATCTGCAACAATTGGTCATGGAGTCCCTCGGTAAAGAAAAAGACCTCGATGGGAATAAGGTTTACCAAGGTATCGCCGTCTATGGTAACAAAGGTTCCACCGACCAACACGCCTACGTCCAACAATTACGCGAAGGTGTTCCCAATTTCTTCGCTACTTTTATTGAAGTCTTAAAAGACCGGCAAGGAGATTCGATGGAAGTGGAAACCGGCTCCACTGCTGGCGATTTCCTCTCAGGATTACTGCAAGGTACTCGACAAGCTTTATACGAAAATAGTCGCCACTCTATCACTATCACTATCCCAGAGGTTACTCCCCGTCAGGTGGGGGCCTTAATCGCCCTCTACGAGCGCGCCGTTAGTTTCTATGCTAGTTTAGTTAATATTAACGCCTACCATCAACCCGGGGTAGAAGCAGGGAAAAAAGCCGCCGCTTCCATTCTGGATTTACAAAGAAAAATCGTGCAAGTTGTTCGGGAAACGGGGACTGCTCTCGACCTAGCCACTCTAGCGGCCAAAATCGGCGCTAGTGACCAAGTTGAAGCTATCTATAAAATTGTCCGTCACCTCAACGCTAATCGGCGCAGTTTAACTATTACCGGCGATTTAAGCAAACCAGAAACGATCCAAATTTCCGCCCGCTAATCAGTTATCAGTGATCAGTTATCAGTTATCAACTTCATTTACCCCAATTCTTGCCCCAAACTGACCCAAAAACACTCAAACTAATTCGGGGGGACTCCATCGAACCCTTGCTGGGTTGATTATTTTCTATAGAGTCCATTTGGTATCTTTACCAAAATCCTTACCCAGTATGGATTAGAGCGAATTAGCCAAAATACCTGTAATTCTTACCCGTGAAGCGTCACAAGAGAGATACCAAATAGGTTCTATATGGCTCAGGGCAGATTTGAACTGCCGACCTTGGGCTTATGAGTCCCCTGCTCTGACCAACTGAGCTACTAAGCCGTTGTTTACACAGTTACCAATCATAACACACAATCACCCAATTGCACAAGAGCCCCCAAAGGGAAGAAAAAATCTTCCCTTTGGGGGCATCTTTAACGTCTGCCTGGCAGGAAAGCGATGGGATTAACTGCGCCCTGGCCGGAGGGGTGAACCTCGAAATGGAGGTGGGGGCCGGTGCTAAAACCGGTGCTACCCATCTGGGCGATTGGCTCGCCTTGCTGAACAGTTTCGCCGCGACGCACTAACAGACGGCTGTTATGGGCATAGAGAGTGACGCTACCATCGGGGTGACGCAGTTTCACCAGATTGCCATAACCACCCGAATTCCAACCAGAGGAGATTACTTCACCGGCAGCCGCCGCCACAACTGGTGTACCCACTGGACCGGCGATATCGATGCCGCGATGAGGTCTGCCCCAGCGCCAACCGAAACCGGAGGTTAACACACCTCTAGTGGGCCAGATAAAGCCGGTAAAAATCGGGGCGGGATTAGGTAAATACTCATCGGGATTAGTGAGGGGGGGAAGGGAAGGTTCTACGGTTTCGCCGACGGGAATTCGGAGGCGGTCATTATATTCTTCCACATTAGTAGGAGCCGAACCGATAATCTGTGGGGGGGTGCTTTGGTTAGAACGCGAACGAATGGCAGCCCATTGGGGATTAGGGGTTGTTTGCCGCTCATCGAGGGTTTCTGCGGGATTATCGACGGGAATAGCGATACTTTTCTGGGTTTCCGAAAGGTTAGTTTCCCGCAGATTAGCCACCTCTTGGCGCAATCTTTCCCGATAGCTGCCGGTGATATTTTCGGGGAATTCTTCCGTCCCCGTGGTGGCGGTGGCGGCGGGCAAATTTTGTCGATTGCTGGGGTTAAAGGACAATCTAGGGCGATGGCCGACCAAGGTGGTAAGATTTTGATTAACTCTAGGGTTGGCAGAACGATCGGGAATCACTAGGCTTTGATTAACTTTAATCCGGTTGGGGTTATCAATGCCGTTTTCCCTGGCTAATTCTCCGGGGGTGATGCCTAGAACACGAGCGATCGTGTTTAAGGTATCCCCTGGCCGAACCCGATAAACTTGGTTTTCTGAGGGAACTATGACCCTGGGAGTGGTAACGGCGGGAATTTCAGTAACAGGAGCCGGATTTCGTCGGGCGACGCTGGGAATTTCCTGTCTGGTTGTCAAGCGAGGATTAACGGGAATTGCTGCTGTCGGGCGCTCGCTTTCAGGGGTGGGAACGGCAATCGGGATCACCTGGCTGGTTGGTCGGGGGGATTCTTCAGGAGCAATAACGGGAATCTCGACACCAGTTGGCGAATTATCGGGAACGAGAGCGGTAGTTTCAGTGACGATTACCGTTTCCCCAGAATTGGACTGATGGGGGGTTTCCTCGGTTCGTAAGGCGGCCAAACTTTCTTGAAGACGTTGACGGGTTTGACGCAGACTAGCAGAAGAACTATCCAACTGCTCAGGAGTTGCTGCCGGGGCTGCCGGGGGCAACTGCTCAGGAGTGGGAATTTTTAAGGTTTGTCCGATAATCAGATCGGATTGGGGGGAGAGATTATTGCTGGTAGCGATCGCTGTGGGGGTGGTTTCATAGGTGTCGGCCAAACTCCACAGGGATTCTCCTGGTTTTACCTGATGCTCAACTACTGATGTGGCGATGAATTTGACGGTAGCAAGTGCTTGGGATTGGATTATTTGCGGTTCTTTTAGTTTTTTACCCGCATCCTTGGCCTTTGGGGACAGGTCGATCACTTCCCATTGTAAGGGGAGAGAATTAGCGGCCTGGGCTGATTCCGACGTGGAGTTGAGAATGCTAGGTACTCCCAGAGATAGTGCTAATCCCAGCAGGGCAACTGAGTAACGGATTCGGTTAGACTCAGCAGTGTAATTCTGTTCTGGGGTAGCGGATGTCATGGGGTTGTGGATAAAAGTCTCGTTCAAACAGACCTCCTTTGGTGTAAACAGTTAGCTAGAGCCAGTCGATTCAGCCGATGATTCTAGCTTTCAGCATTAGCCTTGAGGCTAGAGTATAAGTTAGGCCACTTTCTTTTTAGCCAAAATACCTAAAGGTGACTTTTAGGAGAGATTAACTTAGATTTTGAAATTATGCAAGTCTCCCTCTGACCACTAGCACCGGGATCACGGCAAGTTGGTGACATTTTGAATGTCCAGATTGACGATGCTCTATCTCAGATGTTCCAAGCTGATCAGCCTTTTTCATCTTCCCAATTTTTGCCAGTTTTTTGATAGAAATTTTTTATCTGTTTTGCCGTTTACAAAGAAATTATTAATGATTCGATCATCGAAAGGGTCAACGATGGCTATTCAGGGTTAATACCAGATAAATAGGGCTTGCTAAAAAATTTTTTTTGGGGCCGGGTGTGGAGTGTCTGTTTTGTGAGAAAGGCTGTAATCTGAAGATCTCCTGCAAAAATCAAAAATCTTCCGTTAGGTAAGGAGACAGGAGACAGGATACAGGATACAGGAGGAGAAAAAAGGCAAGAGACAACTATCCTATCCATAAAACCTAAGATTATGTCAAATTTATCGGGGCTTTTAGATATTTTGACCGGATAGCGGCTCGATAACTTGCCTTTGCAGGAGGTCTAGAGTCAAGTCTAGGGAATCCAGCGACGGACGGTAGTGCGATCGCTTATGAGCAAGTTGTAAATTTTTGTTACGAAGTGCAGTCAGATTGAACAATTAGTGCTAAACTCACGGGCAGAGATCCAATGTTATTTCGGGTGACTGTCAGGAATCGACAAAACAGGTTGATAGGCCGAAAGTTTCCCCATATCCTTACTCTGAAGATTGTTATAGGTCAAGTTTCTGTATAATCAACAGTTAGAGGTTCCTAGATTTTAGGCATACTATCAATTAAAGAGAAGAGAGTAGAGAATGCTTTTATCTATCGTTACACCAACTCGTGGTAATTTCTCATCTTACTGGTTCAACCAGCTTAGGTCTATTCAAGGAGATGTAGAGTTCATATTAGTTTATCCACCAGGGCAAGTAATTCAAGAATTTAATGATTCGAGGATCAAAGCTATTGTAAGTCCTTATAAAGGAGAATTAATACAGCGTGCGACTGGTTTATTGAATGTATCAGGAGACTACGTTATCGCTTTAGATGATGATGACTTTTTGCATCCACAGATCACTGACATAGTAAAATCATATTTTGAGCTATATCCTAGAAGTATATGTTTACGTTTATGCAAAAAAGTCATAGACTATCAAGATACAAAGTCGATTGAGCGTTCATGGGACGATCTACCTGATATTGCGAAACTCACTGCTGTTGAGACAAAATATAACAAGGAAGAGTATGCTGAAAGTGAAATTCTTCAAGAAATCCCTATTTCTCCTTTAAACAATAAATTTAAGCTTAGCTCCTTATGGTTTTATAGCGAGCGAACGGATCAAAAAGGACCACATCCTGAGAATTTCACTAATAGAGTTTGGAAGACGAATATTGCACGAGAAGCAGTTGAAGATTTATTGAGCTTTACACAAATTTTGGGATCGCTAACTTGGATTCCTTTCTGGAACTTAGATCGATTGTTAGGTCTGTACTTGCAAGCTAAAATATTTCAGCAGGGAATGATTCTTGGTCATTGGTTACATGGTGCAGAGCAAATCAGATACATTCAAGCACCATCGAGTACAAAAGGTGAAATTCGCTCAATGTTTGCTGCCGATATGCTTCTTGCATTAAGATTTCCACAGTACGGTTATTTTTGGAACTTGTTTTTCTATGAAATGTGGGTTGCCTTGAAGATCTTTATAAAGACAAAATTACAGAGAATTAGTAAAGGTTTTTGAGTCAAAGTTTTGGCTTTCTCTAAACTTTTAGCTGATCACCTTCTAAGACGCAGTTGCTGCGGATGCGTAGGCTCTGGTAGGGTGCGTTCCCTCATGCGAGTCCTACCGCTCCACCAATAGATTTTGGGGAACGCACCCTGCACATTGATTCAAGCATATGACATGATTAATAGAAGAAACAGGGAGTAAAGAGCATGACTACCTATCAAGATGTTCGCCAGCAAGTTGAGAATCTCACCCCAGACGAGCAACTTCGCTTGTTAAAAGAGTTAGCTGTAATGGTACGTCGCCCTATGCTTGTCAAGCCCAAGCATAGCATTATGGAACTAGAAGGACTAGGAAAAGAAATCTGGAATGGACTTGATGCTCAAGAGTACGTTAATCAGGAACGAGCCTCATGGAATGGCTGATGCAACTACAAGGTCAAGTTGTGGGTTTGGATACCGCGCCACTCATTTACCTGATGGAGCAAAATCAGGCATATTTAGGGCTTGTTCGTGCCTTTTTTGGGGCGCTAAGTCGAGGCGAGTTTCAAGTTGTTACCTCTACGTTGACGCTGACGGAAGTTTTGGTGCATCCATTACGCTCAGGCAATGTAGAACTTGCCTGCCAGTATCGTGATATTCTTCTCGATCAAGACAACTTAATTACAGTACCTATTTCCGTTGAGATTGCCGAAGTTGCCGCCCAGTTAAGAGCAAGACAAAACTTGCGAACTCCAGACGCAATCCAGATTGCCACTGCTATGGGAGAAGGTGCTATGTTTTTCTTGACCAATGATGCCCGTTTAGCTGCTGTCCCAGATTTAAAAGTTTTGGTTTTGGATGCTTTGTAACAGTACACCAATCTGTAGAGTTCGTTCCTTAAACATTGATTCAAGTAAATGATAATAAGCTAAAAACATCTATGCACAGCGACGGACGGGAGTGCGATCGCTGATGAGCGAGTTGTAAATTTTTGTTACGAAGTGCAGTCAGATTGAACAATTGGTGCTATAATCTTGGGGGAAAGCTGATGTTATTTCGGCTGATTGTCAGGAATCCACAAAACGGGGTGATATGTCGAAAGTTTCCCCATATCCTTGCTCTGGTTATTCGGAAAGTTTCTGTATAATCAATGGTTGGATGGCTTAGGTTATCAGTTGGGGCATACTTGAAGAGTGTCTGTTCGAGTTCAAAAATTAAAGTGACCAGCACCCCTGGAGCAATATGCGGCAATCAGAATCAAAAATTGCGCTGCTGATTGATGCAGACAACGCCCCTGCATCAAAAATTGAGGCGATCGTCTCTGAAATTGCCAACTATGGAGTTGCCAATATTCGTAAGGCTTACGGAAACTGGAAAAGTCCTGCGCTGAAAGCCTGGGAGGAGTGTTTGCATGAATACGCTATTCGCCCCGTCCAACAGTTCGACTATACGAAGGGCAAAAATGCTACTGATGCTGCAATGATTATTGATGCAATGGATTTGCTGTATACACAACAGTTGGATGCTTTTGCAATCGTGTCGAGTGATTGTGACTTTACTCCTTTAGTGATGAGAATTTTGACAAATGGCTTAAAAGTCTATGGATTTGGCGAGAAGAAAACGCCATTGCCTTTTGTTTATGCGTGTTCAACATTTTTATACCTAGAAACTATTGATCAAGCAGTAAATTCTGAGGAGACTTCCAAAGTTTCTGCAAGTGTTAAGAAAACTGGTAAAGAGTTGAAGCAAGACACCAAATTAATCAGTTTATTGAGGGGCGCGGTTTCTAGGACTCTAGACGATGATGGTTGGTCGAATTTGGCAGAGATTGGCGGACACATAGCAAATCAGGCATCTTTTGACCCACGCAACTACGGATATGCAAAGCTGAGTGGCCTGTTCGAGGCTATTGACTTATTCGAGATTCAGCGAAAAAATAAGGCAGTCTTCGTGAGGAGCAAGCAAAAGAATGGCACTACTCCAAAAACCTAGTGCCGATCTGGTAGGGTGCGTTCCCTAATGCAAGTCCTACCGCTACAGCGATCGATTTTAAGGAAACCCAACATCCTTAACTGTTACTATGAAAGGGTATTTAATCCGATAACCTCACAGTCTAAAAGTCAGCTAAGTTGTTAATCAATCTGCATCTGTCTCGCTTTCTAACAATTGTTTTAATTGTGAACTGAGTAAAGCAAAGTTATTTTGAATTGTCCGCCAAACTATCTTTAACTCTACCCGAAAGTATTCGTGAAAGATTACATTTCTCATATCTCCCATCAAACGCCAAGGGATTTGCCGATAACGTAACTGTATATCACTGGGTATATTCCTAGCCGCCTCACCAATGATGCCTAAATCGTAGAGAACAGCCTTAACAATTGTTCTATTGTTCGTGAAACCCTCAACTCCATACCTGCTGTACGTTGTAAGATTTCGTCAATAGATTCAACAATATCTTGAAGGCGAAGCCGCCAATCTCTAGAAGGCATAAATTACATCCTTTAGTACAGGTTCTCGCAGATGTTCTCTCAAAGCATCCTCAGTTCCCAAATCTACAGAACATCCGAGAATATCTTCTAAATAAAGCCGCAGTTCTATAAACTCAAACAGTCCTACATCCCGATTAAACTCCACTAAGAAATCCACATCACTATCGGGACGAGCTTGATCCCGTGCCACTGAACCAAATAAGGTAAGAGATTTTACTCCTAGTCCCTGCAATTGTTCCCTGTGTGCGGCTATAATCGCCAGTACCTTATCCCGTTTCATAGTTTGTATCTTGTTCTCAGGTTATCTCTTATCTCGTTCCCAGGTTCTATCTGAGAACACTCTCTTGAGTTAAGCTATTTTATTATGCCAAAAAAAGCGGTAAGGTGGGCATTGCCCACGCTACTATTCCTATTTCCGTTTTTTCAGGCTAGAGACTAACCCTAATCCTCCTAATCCTAACAAGGCAACAACAGAACTCAGTGCAGATCTGGTAGGGTGCGTTCCCTCATGCAAGTCCTACCGCTGCAGCGATCAATTTTGGGGAACGCACCATGCACATTGATTAAAGTAAATGATAATAATCTAAAAACGTCTAGGCACAGCGACGGACGGTAGTGCGATCGCTTATGAGCAAGTTGTAAATTTTTGTTACGAAGTGCAGTCAGATTGAACAATTGGTGCTGCAACCTTGGGAAAAGCTGATGTTATTTCGGCTGATTGTCAGGAATGCACAAAACGGGGTGATATGCGGAAACTTTCGGCATATCTTTACTCTGGTTATTCGGAAAGTTTCTGTATAATTAATAGTTGGATTGCAAGAGTAGAAAAAGTAGTAAAATAGTCCAATATGCGTAAAACATCAACAAAACATGACTACTCTGTTGCAAAAAGCATTCACAGAAATCCAGAAACTGCCAGAGCATCTTCAAGATGAACTTGCTCAACAATTGCTGGAAGATATTGAAAGTGAATTAAAATGGCAGAAAAGCCTTTCAAATGAAGATATGGAATTGGGATCTTTAATAACAATGGCAGAGGAAGCCCTTATAGAAGAGCAAGAGGGGAGAACAGAAGATAAAGGTTTTGGAGAAGAATGAAGTCAGCCAGAACCAAGAAGTTTCGTGAACTTTTTCTAAGTTTGCCGCAAAGGGTACAAGAAACAGCCAAGAAAAATTACGAGATTTGGAAAGAAAATCCATTTCACCCCAGCCTAGAGTTCAAAGAGGTGAAACCAAGAGAAAAAATCTGGTCAGTCAGAGTCGGCATTGGATGGCGAGCATTAGGGATTAAAAAGTCAGACGAAGAAAAGATAGTTTGGTTCTGGGTTGGGTCGCACTCCGAGTATGACAAGATTCTAGGTAAGAATTAGGAGCGATCTAACCAATCACTGCACCCGACCTTGTGCTAAAGTTATCTACATCATCCAAAGTCATTGGCGGCGGGTGAGTTTCATCGTTAGCCAGACGAAGCGAGTACACCGCTAGAATGTGGGCTATATGATTGGAGTGTCAAAATGACGAGAAAGACAATTGTCCTCATTGCAGCCTTCGTTGCTCTAGGTACTGCCACCGTTGGACTCGTGACGGCAATTTTTACGCAGCGAGGCCCGACAGCACAACAGCAGCAACTGGCAGCGCAAAGAACGGCTCCCGATGATCAGGGAAAGAAGCTCGCAGAGCAAGGGGATTCTCCACCCAAGACAACGCCGCAAATGCAGGCCATCGCGGCTCGAACGGCATTTAAAAATTCCCTCGCCCTCAATGCGAAAGAAAAGCCTCTTCCCCCCCTAAATAACTCGGATTTACTTCACATTAAATCTGCCGCGAAGCAGCAGATTGATCAGTCGCTTGGCTTGGCTGGTGTGGGTAAGTTAGGCCCCCCTCCGAAATTAGATAAACCGCTCCAGTCATTTAGAAACCAATGGGCAAAAACTAATCCCACTGTCACCCCTTTTCTGGGACTGTGGTATGACTATGGTTTTACTCTGTACCCTTCTTATTTGAGTATTTTTCCCTCTCGGGTGCGGGGGCAAGTCTGTGTTTTGGAGTTTACACCTCAGCAAACAGTAGCGGCGGAAGTACTGGTTGAGGAGTTTCTTTCATTGTCAACGGCAAAGGTGATCAATGGTCAACTCCTCAGTAGCCGTTTGCGGGCGGATAAATCTACCATTGTGCAGACGGACTTCGACAACGGTTATCCTGTAGACTATGATTATACCGCAGAATTTTTGCCTGTTTTATGGCAAAATGGAGGAATCGGTATTGTTGCCTCCTACTCCCCGCCCCAGTTACCCCCTGAGTTTCCCCAAGATTTGACATCTCAGGTAAAGCAGGAACTGTCGAATCGAGGTTGTACAATGGATTAGATGTTAGCGATCTCCATCGCTATCGCCCTAGGGTGCGTTCCCTCATGCGAGTCCTACCGCTCCAGCGATAGATTTGGGGGAACGCACCACGATCATTGATTCAAGCAAATGATTACAAGTAAAAAACCTCTATGCACAGCGACGGACGGGAGTGCGAGTGGACAAATATGGAGGTATTTTCTAAGTACAGGACAAAAAGCTTGAAAAGTAGGCGAGAGTAGGGTTTCATGAGAAATAGAACCAATCTCTAAAACCCTATAGACCTCTTGCATAAATCAAAAGTCTTCCGTTAGGTGAGAAGTCAGGAGCCAGTAGTCAGGAGTCAGGAGAATTAAGAATGAACATTAATCAATTAAATGCTCTATTTATGGATTTTATGCAATTTTATGCCCATTTTTTTCATTTTTGCCCTCTCAAAAAGCAAGCCCTTCAACCCCATCTCGGATGGCATGGTGCTTTGAATTTCGTTTTTAGCACTGTTCCTACTAGCTTTAATCAAAGTCAAAACCGTCAATTTGAGCGAACTGGCAGTGGGATTTGGAAGTAAAGCTCTGAAAGAGTCTAACTACAAAAGATTACAACGCTTTTTTCGAGTATTTGAGCTAGATTACTCCGAAATTGCGAAAATTGTTGTGAGTTGGATGAATATCCCCCAACCTTGGCTGTTGAGTCTTGACCGAACTACCTGGGAGTTTGGCGACCATTGTTACAATATTCTGACTCTAGGCATAGTCCATGAAGGAGTTGCCATTCCCATATTGTGGTGGCTGCTCAAGAAAAAGGGAAACTCCAATAGTCATTGTCCATCGCTGCTCGCTTACTTTTTTGTCGCAGACTACGTCGGTAAGTGGATTCTTGGTTAAGAGCGTTAAGTGCTAGCCGTCTGAGGAGACCAAAATTCCGAGGCCCATGCCAAGACCGAATCCGACACTT
>SFAU01000080.1 GCA_007096045.1 Microcystis novacekii Mn_MB_F_20050700_S1
CCCTTATCAAGGGTAGGGTTGATTCATGAATCAACCCTACCTTGAATCAACCCTACCTTGAATCAACCCTACCTTGAATCAACCCTACCTTGAATCAACCCTACCTTGAATCAACCCTACCTGGAATCAACCCTACCTTGAATCAACCCTACCTGGAATCAACCCTACCTGGAATCAACCCTACCTGGAATCAACCCTACCTTGAATCAACCCTGCCTGGAATCAACCCTACCTGGAATCAACCCTACCTGGAATCAACCCTACCTGGAATCAACCCTACCTGGAATCAACCCTACCTGGAATCAACCCTACCTTATCAAGGGGGGGCAGGGAGGATCGAACCTAAAATCCATTTTTAATTTAATTATAACCAGCTACTTATACCTCAAATTCCCCTACTGTAAAGCGATCGCCATCGCTTCTTGGGGAATTTGTCGGTAAATTGGTTTTAAAAATTGTTCTATGGCATCCGATTCGGGGGCAGCGAGGGGAAAATTGCCTAAAATGTCGAGGATGGTTTGATTTTCATTCCCCGGCGTGATGACAACGAGGGACGGGTCTAGCTCTTCATCGTACTGCCAAAAGCGATCGATAGTGCTTTCGGGGGCAGTTTTTTCAACTACTGTGGGGGTTTCACTGACTGCTAAAGGTTGATTATCAGAGGAATAGGAGCGTTTTTCCCGTAAAGCTTCCAGAATTTGGCTTTTGGTTCGGCCGCGCAGTTGCAACAGCAGGAAGGGATCGACAATAAAACGATCGCCCAATTGATAGTACACTGCTCCTATATGTTTGCAGGGGTTGGCTTGATCGGGACAGGTGCAACGAGAGCGAATATCAGCTAGGGAAAAGGGAAACAAATTCACCCCACTATCGATAAAAACACGCTCAATATGATCGGGCATTTGTCCGGTGAGCAATTGAGCGGAATAAATGGCTTTTTTGGAGAGAAGCTTAATAATATAATCCCATTCTTCATCACTAAAAGCCGCTAGGGATAAATCCACTATATAAGGCTCTGGTTCACTGCCTTGCACTCTAGCAATAACTTGCGAGTCTTCAAAGTCAATACTTAAAACATTGCCTTCTCTAGCGTACAGTCTAGCTCGTTCCAAACGTTTTTTAAAGCGATAGGAATCGAGTAGTTCTAACCATTTTTGTACCCACCAAGCTTGTTCTGTCATTTTTTATTTACCCTACAGCGGATCAGCTTCGTTACCAAGAAAAACGTCAATTCAAAAAGGAAACACATCAGCCTAGAGGCTGGACTAGGAAAGGCTCATCAGGTATATTCTGATCTTTAACAACAACAAATCAGACCCAAAAACGAAGCCCTCAATATCTTAACATAGAACCAAGAAACTTGCTCTACCAACTTGGTCAAGAGGTAAATTTATCTCAACGGCAAATAGCCGTCTTGCTCGGATGTGATCAAAGCACGACCAGAGCGAGAATTAATACTAAATCCTGTTGAGAAAGTATCGGAGAGCAGGCAGCGGGAACGAGGAGAAGGAAGCGAAGAGCGAGTTTTTTAAAGTTGGATTGGAAGTGAATTATGCTATCGTGCTGGGAGGGAAGGAAAAGAATCGCCAAACCATTTAAGTAGCTAAACAGAATTAATTACACATATCTAACTACCCATTGCCTTTTGCCTGAGTGCCTATGCTAACCAAGAAGTTAATTTTGTCCTATTACTGAGCAAATGATCTATCAAAACTAAGCTAAAGTGAAATTAATTTAGTGACCGAAAAACTTTTCCAAGAGATTCCCTTTGACAAAAGAAAAACCGACCCTTGTGACAAGGTCAAAGAGTTTATTGGACATCAAGAGTTGAGTGAGAAACTAGGAGCAGATTTTTATTTTGCTACTCTTTATCATTCTTGGGAGAGGGGATTAAACGAGCCGACTAATGGACTAAGCTAAGACGCATTTCGAATCTCCGCCACCCCCCCCTTGCCCCCCGACGTCGGGGGGGTTGGGGGGGTTGCCTCTTGCATAAGTCCCTCATCTCAACAGGCAATTTAAATTACGAAAAGCTTAACAATCGTCCTCGAAAATATCTTGACTATCCTAGCCCGAATGAGGTATGCTCTGATAGCTCAGACAGTGATGCAATTCAGACTTGAATTGGCGTATTATAGATGTCGAATTGGCTACGCCTAAAAGTCCTTATTGAAGAAGCTTTCACAAGATGTACACAGAACCGAGGATTTTAGGCATGAGGACGGAACACAAAAATCCAAAATTAAATTGTCAGAAATTGGCAGAAGTATTTTTATCAAATCCATTAATTGAAGATTGCTATTTTATGGTACGAGAGGGGGAATTAGTCGCCTATATCGTTTCCTCTGGAGCTTGGAATTCTGAACAATTGTCCTCCGATTTACAGTCTCAATTACCGGATAATCTCCTACCTAATATCTATGTGCAAATTTCCAGTTTACCCTTAACCGATAGCGGTGATATCGATGAAACTGCATTAAAGAATATTGAAATTATCGATGATCATCAAGTTCAGGAAACAGAAGAAAAACTACGCTCTTTGTCAGATATCGATCAAGTTGCTGTCGTCATGAGTTCTAAAAAGAACAAAATTTTACCCCTACATCTATCGGAATTATTGCCCTTAAAACTAGAGAAAAAAAATGATCGTCAAAAATCTGAAACCCCGATTCATCTGGGGATTCACACTTCTAACACTCAATCTGGAATCAGTCACGGACAGCTTTTAGAAGAATCTGAACTTCAACCGAAAACCTTGGCAAAAATCCTCCAAAAAGCTGCTGAAAATTATTCAAATAAAGGGATTATTTATATTCAATCTAATGGCTCAGAAGTTTTTCAATCCTATCAACAATTATGGGAAGACGCTCAACAAATACAAGCCGGATTACAAAAGCAGGGTTTACAAGCTCAAGATAAAGTGATTCTTCAGCTATCGGAAAACTATGATATCATTTCCGCATTTTGGGGGTGTCTTTTAGGGGGATTTATTCCTGTTATTATTTCAGTGCCACCCAGCTATAAAGATTTTAATAATGAAATTCATAAAATATGTCAAGTTTGGCAGTTGTTAGATGAACCTATTATTATCACAAATAAATCCCGTCAGCAAGAGATAAAACATTTAGAACAATGGTTGCCTAATCAAACCTTAAGCTTCAGTTTTATTGAAGAATTAAAAACTTATTCTCCCCATCAGACTTATATTAGTCAACCGGATGATATCGCGTTCTTTAATCTAACATCAGGCAGTACAGGAATACCGAAATGTATTTCATTAACCCATAAAAATGTGATCTCTCGTGCGCGAGGAACAAACATCATTTGTGAACATCAAAACGACGATATTATTCTTAATTGGCTTCCTTTTGATCATATTGGCAGTATTTCAGACTGGAATATTCGCTGTGTCGAGTTAGGATGCCAAATGGTTTATGTTCAAACTGAATATATATTAGGTCGTCCTTTGAATTGGTTAGATTTAATTGATCAATATCGAATTACCCACAGTTGGGCTCCTAATTTTGCCTATAATTTGATCAATGAAGCTTTAAAAAAAGAACCCGATCAAAATTGGAATTTAGATTGTGTCAAATTCTTTTTGGCAGCGGGTGAAGCTGTTTCTGGTCAAGCAGTTGGAGAATTTATTAACAAACTTCATCTTCAATATAATCTGAAAAAAACGGCGATGCGTCCTGCTTTTGGGATGGCAGAAATGGGATCAGGAATTACCTATTATCAGCCTACAGATCAACAGCCATTACTCTTTCATACGGTTGATAAATCCTCCTTAAATTCTTCCTTAAAACGAGTTCATCCTGAACATCCTAATGGTGCAACTTTTACGGATTTAGGATTACCCATTCCGGGAATATCGATTAGAATTGTTAATGCTGATAATTCCCTATTACCAGAAGAAACCATTGGTCATTTACAAGTTAAAGGACATCCAGTTTCACCGGGGTATTATAAAAACCCAGAAGCGAATCAAGACGCTTTCTTAAAAGATGGCTGGTTTAAGACAGGAGATTTAGCATTTATTAGTAACGGTCATTTAGTCATTACTGGAAGAAGTAAAGAAACCATTATTATTAATGGAGTGAATTATTATAGCCATGAAATTGAAACTGTAGTGGAAACTATTGAAGAAGTACAAGCGTCCTACACCGCCGCTTGTGCTGTTTATGATCCTAGGAATAGTACCGATCAATTAGCTTTATTTTTTAGTGCAGAAACCTTGGAACACCAGCATCTAGCAGAACTTCTGAAAAAGATTAGACGAAAAGTAATTAACAGTTTTGGGGTTAATCCTGAATATTTAATACCCTTAAATAAAACGGAGATTCCTAAAACTTCCATTGGTAAAATTCAGCGATCGCAATTAACAAAACGGTTTGGAAATGGAGAATTTAATTCTATTTTAAAAGAAATAGATATTTTGTTAGAAAATGCTCAAACCCTTCCTGATTGGTTTTATCGGAAAGTTTGGAAACCTCGATCTCCAGTTAACTTAAAACCAGAACTTTCCAAGTATTGTACTTTAATTTTTCTGGATTCCTTGGGTTTAGGTGCATCTTTGGCAGAAAAAATCGAAGGTCAAAACTTACCCTGTATCATGGTTTTAGCAGCGGAAGAATTTTCTCAAATTAGTCAAAATTGCTATACCCTCAGACCAGGGACAGCCAACCATTATCAACAGTTAATGGCATCTTTATCCGAGCGAAAAATTATCCTTGGCAATATTATTCATCTGGGAACATATCAAGACTATCAAGGAGAAATTTCAACAATTGAACAGTTAGAAAAAGCACAAGAAAAAGGAACATATGATTTATTATTCCTAGTTCAAGCTTTAGCTAAAATTCATGATTTTAACTCAAAAATTCAATTGCTATTTGTTTCTAGTTATAGTCAATTTGTCATAGAAACCGATGAAATTGCCTATGAAAAATCTCCAGTTTTAGGACTGATCAAAACCCTAGCTAAAGAACTTCCTTGGTTAAATACTCGTCATGTTGATTTACCCCTAGATAACCCTGAAATTAATCTCAGTTATCTGCTGCAAGAACTATCTGTTTTATCCAAGGAAAGAGAAATTGCCTATCGCAACGGTAAACGTTTAATTGCAGGTTTAGAAAAAGTCAATTTACTGCAACACAACCAACAGGAATTACCCTTTAAATTAGGGGGTATTTATCTGATTACCGGAGGACTAGGAGGGATTGGCAGACAAATTGCTCAGTATTTGCTCAAAAATTATCAAGCTCGTTTACTGTTAATTGGAAAAACACCTTTACCAGAAAAACACCTCTGGAGTGAGTACCTCAAAGTCGAAGATCAATTATCCTTAAAAATCAAAAATCTCCAAGCTTTAGAAAACCTTGGGGGACAAGTAATTTACCAAGCTGTAGATGTGGCTAATTTCCCTCAAGTTAAACAGACTGTAGAACAGGTAAAAAAACAATGGCAAGGAGAACTTAATGGGGTGATTCATCTGGCTGGAATTTACAAAGATTGTTTACTTCTGGACGAAACTCAAGAGGGTTTATCGACAATTCTTCACCCTAAAGTATTAGGAACTTGGGTTTTACATCAACTCCTCAAAGAATCTCAGGGAATTTTTATTAGTTTTTCTTCCTCAGCTAGTTTTTTTGGAGGAGCGGCTTTGGGTTCCTATGCGGCGGCTAATAGTTTCCTCGAATCTCTGAATAGCTATCAAAAATCTAAGAATTTGTTCCCCAGTTATTGTTATAGTTGGACAACTTGGCAAGAAACCGGGATGAGCCAAGGTTATCAGATGCAATATATAACCCGTTCTCAAGGGTATTATGATATGACGGTGCAGCAAGGTTTAGACTCATTTCTAACGAGTTTATATCACAATCAAGGACAATTACTGATCGGTTTAGATGGGAGTAATAGCAAGATTAACCGTTTTACCTCTTTGTCTGAAGGATGCCAAAAGTTAACCGCTTATTACACCCGTAAACCTACAGTTGAATCGAGGAATATAGCTGATCATGTTAGCCTAAAAGATCGATTGGGAACGTCCTATCAATGTCCGATGGTTCTGCGACAATCTCTCCCTATCAAGGATAATGGAGACATTGATAAGCGTCAATTACTTAAGGAACTCCAAGGTAAAGAAAATAACGAATTGATAGCACCTAGAACGGAAAGGGAACGTCAAGTTGCTAACATTTGGCAAAAGGTTTTAAATCTATCTCAAATTGGAATTCATGACAATTTCTTTGAACTAGGAGGACATTCCTTACTGGCGAGTCAAGTTATTTCTCGTTTACGCGATGTTTTCTCGGTAGAATTGTCGTTGCACAGTTTGTTAGAATATCCAACCGTTGCCAGTTTAACTCAAACGATTGAGGTGCTTAATGTAGCCAAAAATAGTCACAGTGTATCCAAAAGTGGTAAAGTTATGGCAGCAGCCTCAGAAAATTATGAAGAAGGAGAATTATGAAAATAGCTTAACTAAAATTTAAACTTTTCAGAGCCATTTTCGGAAAAAATGTAAAAAATTGTATCCATCACTAAAATTTATCATCCAGAATATGCTATGAATAGCCAAACAGTCTTTTTATGGAGTATGTAAGCGGTTGCTCCCAGGGCAACTGATTTTAACAATAACCACCGACTCTCCACCATTGATAATTTTTGTTTGGTCTATATTGTTTAGTCTTTGAGGATACTTAAATTTATGAAAAACGTTGATTATATCTCTAACAGTAGCTCAAGCTAGAACTACTGAACTCAGCCAAACATCACCCCCATTCCAGAAATACCAGAACATTAATTAGGAAAAGGATACTATTAATGAAAGTCGCAGAATTTTTATCTTACTTAAATAGTTTAGAGATCAAGCTTTGGCTTGAGGAAGAAAAGTTAAAATATCAAGCTCCCCAGGGAGCGATGACACCGGAAATCAAGCAAGAAATCGGGACAAGAAAACCAGAAATTCTTGCCTTTTTAAGAAGTGCAATAACCCCGTCTAAGACGGTTGAATCTGTTATATCTCCCGTTGCCAGAACTGAAGATTTACCCCTATCTTTTGCTCAACAGAGAATGTGGTTTCTCTATCAGATGGATCAGCAAAATTCGGCTTATAATGAAGCTCTAACCATCCGTTTAACGGGACGCTTAAACATTGATATTTTAGAGCAAACGATTAATGCTATTATTCAACGCCATGAGAGCTTACGCACAACCTTTCCAATGGTTGAAGGAAAACCTATTCAAAAAATTGCTCCATCTCTGAAGATTAAATTATTAGTTGTTAATTTAAAAGATATTTCCCAAGATCAAATTGATAAACAGATTATTGAAGAACTACAAAAACCCTTTGATTTAACTCAAGCTCCCTTATTACGATCTACTCTGTTTGATCTGGGATATGAAAATTATATTTTAGTCAACGTTTTCCATCATATTATTATCGATGGTTGGTCAAAAGGCATTTTATTTAAAGAATTATCTGAATTTTATCAAGCATTTTTATCCAATTCCACCGTTTCTTTACCCGAATTAACCATACAATATGCCGATTTTGCGGTATGGCAAAGACAATGGTTACAAGGTGAAATCTTAGAAAATCAGTTAAATTATTGGAAAAAACAATTAACGGCTGCTCCTCCTTTATTAGAACTTCCCACCGATAAACCCCGTCCAGCTAACCCCAATTTTCGAGGTCATAGTATCTCATTTCAAATTAACTCAGAACTCACCGAGAAACTGAAAATTTTGAGTCAAAAGTCAGGGGCGACTTTATTTATGACCTTACTGGCTGCTTTAAACACTTTACTCTTTCGTTATAGTGGTCAGGATGATATTTTAATCGGAACACCCATCGCCAACCGAAATCGACAAGAAATTGAACCTTTGATTGGTTTTTTTGTCAATACTTTAGTCCTGCGGAATTCCCTAGAAGGAAATCCGACTTTTTCGGGATTATTACAGCAAGCTCGCAATGTTGTTTTAGAAGCGTATGCTAATCAAGATGTACCCTTTGAGCAAGTGGTTGATGGGTTAGAAATCGAAAGAAGTTTGAGTTATAATCCCTTATTTCAGGTGATGTTTGCGCTGCAAAATGCCCCCCTCAATTCTTTAGAATTACCCGATTTAAAAGCTCAATATCTAGCCGTTGAAAACCAGAGAATTAAATTTGATCTCAGCTTAATTTTAGAGGAAATCGAGACGGAACAAGGATACTATTTAGAAGGTTTTTGGGAATATGATAGAGAACTATTTACCCCTGAAAGAATCACCCGCATGGTCGGTCATTTCCAAACTTTATTAAAAGGAATTGTAGCCAATCCTCAGCAAACCGTCGGGGAATTACCGTTACTGACTGAATCGGAAAAACAGCAATTATTAGTAGAATGGAATCAAACTCAAACGTCTTATCCTGATCATTACTGTATTCATCAACTATTTGAAGAACAGGTAAAACGCACACCCTACGCCGTAGCATCTGTATATTCAGGGCAACAATTAACCTACAATGAATTAAATAATCGAGCTAATCAATTAGCCCATTATCTGCAAAAATTAGGAGTAAAACCTGAGGAATTAGTGGGAATTTGCCTAGAACGGACCCCTGAGATGGTTATAGGGTTATTAGCCATTCTCAAAGCAGGGGGAGCTTATGTACCTTTAGATCCAGCTTATCCAACTGAACGCCTCAATGTTATCTTAGAAGATGCTCAAGTTTCTTTGTTGCTAACACAAGAAAAATTAGTAGAGAAATTAGGGAATTATCAAGGGAATCTGGTGATATTAGAGGCAGAACAAAAAAATATAGCCCTAGAAAGTCCCGAAAACCTCTCTTTACCCGTAAGTTCTAGTAATAGCGCTTATGTGATTTATACCTCCGGTTCAACGGGGAAACCGAAAGGGGTTGTCATTGAGCATCACAGCACCACAACCTTACTCAATTGGTCCAAGGAAGTCTTTAGCAGTGAGGAATTAGCGGGGGTTTTGGGTTCTACTTCTATTTGTTTTGATTTGTCAGTATTTGAACTATTTTTGCCCTTAGCTGTGGGGGGTAAGATTATTCTGGCCCAGAATGTTCTAGATTTGCCTAGTTTAAGTGCAGCCAAAGAGGTAACATTAATTAATACCGTACCTACAGCGATCACCCAACTACTGGAAATTGAGGCGATACCCGAGACTGTGCGAACGGTAAACCTCGCCGGAGAAGCTTTGTCTAATCAATTAGTCCAGAAGCTTTACCAGCAGGAGAACATTAAGAATGTTTATAATCTCTACGGTCCGTCAGAAGATACCACTTATTCTACTTTTAGCTTAGTGCCTAAAGGACACCATGGACAACCGAGTATCGGCCGGCCTATTGCCAATACTGAAGTGTATATTCTGGACTCTTTTAAACAACCTGTTCCGATTGGTGTAGTGGGAGAATTACATATTGGGGGTCTGGGATTAGCGCGGGGTTATCTCAATCGTCCCGAATTAACCCAAGAAAAATTTATTGCTAATCCTTTTAGTCAAAAACTTAGTGATCGCCTTTACAAAACTGGTGATTTAGTTCGTTATAGAAACCACGGACAAATTGAATTTATTGGACGTATCGATCATCAAGTTAAGATTAGAGGTTTTAGAATTGAATTAGGGGAAATTGAAACCATTCTCAATCAACATCCCCAAGTTAAAGAAGCGATTATTATTGCCAGAGAAGATCAACCTGGTGTTAAGCGTTTATGTGCTTATGTGATTGCCTCTCAAAACTTAACTGTTTCTCAATTGCGTTTATTTTTGCAAGAAAAGTTACCTCAATATATGGTTCCTGCTTTCTTCGTTTTGTTAGACGCTTTTCCCCTAACCCCTAATGGTAAAATTGATCGTCGCGCTCTCCCACAACCTGCACTAGAATTAGAGGATGAAGCTGCCATCAATTTCAGCCCAGGTACAGAAACAGAACGCATTCTCGCTGCAATTTGGCAAAGGGTTTTAGGACTTAAAACTATTAGTATTAACGATAACTTTTTTGAATTGGGAGGAGATTCTATCTTAGCCATTCAAATTATTGCTCAAGCTAATCAAGCGGGATTACAAATTACTCCTAAACAACTATTTGGCTATCAGACAATCGCTCAATTAGCACTCGTAGCGGAGACGACTGCTGCCACTGAAATTGACCAAGGATTAGTCACAGGTGAAGTTCCCTTAACTCCGATTCAACAGTGGTTTTTTGAACAAAACTGGCCCGAACGTCATCATTTTAATCAATCTATCTTGTTAGAAGTTCCCAATAATCTACAACCAGATTTATTGAAACAAACTATTTCTAAATTACTCTATCACCATGATGCGCTGCGGTTACGGTTTGTGCAACAAGGAGAAAAATGGCAACAAAATCACAGCAACGATTGCAATAGTTTTGCTTTTGAATTGGTGGATTTATCTCATCTGTCTTGTGATGAAAAAGTAACCACCCTAGCTGAAATTTCAGAAGTTCAACAACGGACACTTCACTTAGAGGAAGGACCCTTAATGGCGGTGGTTTTCTTCAAATTGGGTGAGAATGGACGATTGTTAATTGTGATTCATCATTTAGCAGTAGATGGAATTTCTTGGCGTATTATTTTGGAAGATTTAGCCACGATTTACCACCAATTAGAAAGCCAAGATTCTCGGCAACTTCCCTCCAAAACCAGTTCCTTTAAAACTTGGGCTGAGGAACTGCAAAACTATGCTCAAACCCCGGAATTTTACGCTCAATTCAAGTATTGGCTAAACCGTGATTTTTCATCCGTTTCTCCTCTTCCTGTAGATGTTCAGGGGGATACACAATCTAACATTGTTGCCCAGGCAAAAACGGTTTCTTTCACCTTAACTAAAGACCAAACCCGCTTACTATTACAGGAGGTTCCGCAAGCTTATAACACCCAAATTAATGATATTCTATTGACCGCTTTAGTGCAAGCTTTTGGCCGTTGGACAGGAAGTTATAAGCTTTTGCTTGACATGGAAGGTCATGGAAGAGAGAATGTAATTGAATCCGTCAATTTATCTCGAACTGTGGGTTGGTTTACCAGTATTTATCCCGTATTTTTGACCTTAGAAAATCTTGACCATCCGGGGGAATGTCTCAAGTCCATTAAAGAGCAATTAAGACAAATTCCGAATCGAGGATTTGATTATGGAATTGGATATTATCTCAACTCGGATTTAACGATTCAATCCCCGTTAAAAAACTATCCAAAAGCTCAAGTTAGCTTTAATTATTTAGGTCAATTTACAAGTCATAAAATCGGCGATATCGGCTGGAAATTATCTCAAGAATCCAGTGGTTCCATTCATAGTCCTTTGGCACAACGTTCCCATTTAATTGCGATTCATGGAATTGTGGTTGATGGGCAACTTGACATGGAATGGCAGTATAGTGAAAATTTTCATCATCAAACAACGATCAAAAATTTAGCTGCTGCTTATCGAGATTCTTTAGAAAGCCTGATTAACCATTGTTTATCAGCAGAAGGAGGTTATACTCCATCGGATTTTCCCGATGCGGATCTTAATCAAGCAGAACTAGATGAACTGCTTTCAGAACTCGATTTTTAACCTCAACTTAATGTTTAACCCTCATACTTGATAACAACTATGTCACAGCCTAATCTTCCCAGTGAAATTGAAAATCGTAAAAGCGAACATCTGCGAGTTTGTATCGAAAAAGATGTAGAATTTCAACAACTTACAAGCGGTTTAGAAAAATATCGTTTTACCCATTGTTGTCTCCCTGAACTTGACCGCAGCGATATTGAATTGGGGACAACCTTTTTGGGGAAATCTCTAAAAGCTCCAATTCTAATCTCTTCCATGACTGGAGGAACAGAATTAGCCCATTTAGTCAATACTCGATTGGCAATGGTCGCTCAACGCTATGGTTTAGCGATGGGAGTCGGTTCTCAACGCATTGCGCTCGAACAACCGGAATTAGCGCCGACCTTTGCAGTCCGTTCTCTGGCGCCAGATATTCTCCTGTTAGCGAATTTAGGGGCTGTACAGTTAAATTACGGCTGCGGTTTAGAAGACTGTTTAAAACTGGTGGAATTATTAGAAGCTGATGCCTTAATTCTGCATCTCAATCCTTTACAAGAATGGGTGCAATCGGAAGGCGATTCTAATTTTAAAGGGTTACTCGCTAAAATTCAGCAAATTTGCGTTCAATTACCCGTTCCCGTCATCGCCAAGGAAGTCGGAAATGGCATCTCTGCGGTGATGGCCAAACAATTAATTGAAGCCGGAGTCGCTGCGATTGATGTGGCGGGGGCCGGAGGCACGTCCTGGGCTAAAGTCGAAAGTCAACGGGCTAAAGACAACAGACAAAGGCATCTCGGACAAGTTTTTGCCGATTGGGGTTTGCCTACGGCTGAATGTATTACTGCCATTCGGTCCCTCAATTCAACCATTCCTTTAATTGCTTCTGGAGGCTTAAAAAATGGCTTAGATCTTGCCAAATCTATCGCTCTAGGAGCCGATTTAGGAGGGTTAGCTCGACCGTTTCTCGTAGCAGCGATTGAATCAGAAGCCGCCGTTGATGAGTTAGTAAAATTTTTAATTGCTGAACTTGAAATTGTTTTATTTTGTACCGGAAATCCTAATTTATCCGCCCTTAAACATTCAGGAGCCTTAAAACCATGTTAAAGTTTTCAATGGAATTGTATTATCCCCAGCTTGATGTCAAAACTTTAAGCGTTGGCACTTTGGGTCCCAAAGAAACCAGTAGTGAACAAACCTTAAATTATCTAATTTATCAATGGAAATTACAACAGATTTCGGTTAATAGTCATCTATTTGATAGCTTTACAGATTTAAAAGAATCTTTGCTCGACAATC
This sequence comes from Microcystis novacekii Mn_MB_F_20050700_S1, assembly GCA_007096045.1. Taxonomy (GTDB): domain Bacteria; phylum Cyanobacteriota; class Cyanobacteriia; order Cyanobacteriales; family Microcystaceae; genus Microcystis; species Microcystis novacekii. The sequence continues at coordinate 12,868 of SFAU01000080.1, forward strand.
AGATAGATTTGGCGTTAGTACCCCATGCCTATGAAAGAATTAATGATTTCTACATGGAACCGAGTTTTAAACTAGGTTTTATCTTCACCTATCCCACACCCGTTTACGGATTAGCCAAGCGAAAAAATGAAGAAATCGTTTTAGAAAATTGTACCCTGGTTACTCATCCCGCTCCTCTTCCTTTACTTCCCTATTTATTACCTGGCGACTTGAATCAAAACAATATTAAAATCACATTGGTTAATTCTACCAGTGTTGCCGCTATTCACGTTCAACAGGGATTGGCAGATTTAGCCATTACCAATGAAAATGCCCTCCGAGAATATGATTTAGAATTTATTTCACAATATGGTAAAATTGAGATGAGTTGGTCTTTATTTCACAAAAAGGAAAACACCATGATTCAAAATATTTATTTACCTGTGCATACCTGAAAAAGTTACCTATCTGATGAAAATAGTTGCCTTCATCACATAAAAATAATTGAGATTTAACCTCTCAATTTCATTTTGAACCTGTCCCCTAAAATCATGTCTGAATTTTTCCCAATTCCCAAACCTATTAAACTCAATCCTCATGTAGAATTAGAGGTTTTTCAATGCCAAGATACCATTTTTCAGTTATACGTTATAGCTCCTAATGCTAAACTTGAATCCCACCAACATCCTGAAAGTCAAATTGGCATGGTATTCTCAGGAGAACTAGAACTGTATATTAAAGATGTAATTAAACCCTTAAGACCTTTGCAAGATGTTTATATAGCTGATGGCAATATTCCTCATGGTGCTTTTAATCCTTTATCAGAACCGATGATTGGATTTGATCTTAAACGGATTACCTCTTCTTTACCTTCAGAAGACGTTTTATTAACCCTATCAAACAACCAAGATAAAATCACTCATTTACCTTGTCAATCTGTTAAGGGTTCTTGGTTTGAAATCGTGATGATGAAAATACCTTCTGGTTATTCCATTCCCCCACATCAAGGTGAGCAAGAAGAAATCGGATTTATTTTGAATGGAAAATTAGAAATTTTTATAGAAAATGAAGAACAGTGTTTAGAATATGGTCAAATTTATTATGCTCCTTCAAAAGTTTTAAAAAAGGGATATAATTCATCAAATCAAGATATTAATTTGATTAAAATTTTAATTTAGTTTGTTTTAAAATTTTAAGTTTAACCACAAAATGCTAGGAGAAAGTTTATGGATTTAGGATTAAAAGATAAAGTGGCTTTGATTACGGGAAGTAGTGCGGGAATTGGGTTTACCATTGCTGAAAAATTAGCAGAAGAAGGCTGTCACTTAATTATTTGTGGTCGCAATTCCCAACGCTTAGAACAAGCTTATCAATCTCTGGCTCAAGCTTATCCTGCTCAACAAATTCTGAGTTTAGTGGCTGATGTTCATCAAGCTCAAGATTCTGAACAATTAATACAGGACTCTTTAAATCAATATGGCAAAATTGACATTTTAGTCAATAATTCTGAAGGAGCTAACTTTACTGAAAATTTAATTGAAAACCTTTCCGATGAAGATTGGTTAAACGTTTTTCAAGGAAAATTAATCGGTTATATTCGCTTAACCAATTTAGTATTACCGATTATGAAAAAACAACATTGGGGAAGAATTGTTAATATCATTGGCACATCGGGAAAAGAGCCATCCCCTCGTTTAGTTAAATCGGGTGTTGTCAATGCAGCTTTAATGAATTTTACCAAATCAGTAGCTAGACAAACCGCCCCCTATAATGTTTTAATTAATAGTGTTAACCCCGGCGTTATTGACACCCCTAGACATCGAGAATATTTAGAAATTTATGCCAAAAAGGAGGGAACGACCCCAGATTTAATTCGAGAAGGAATCCTGAAAACAATTCCTATGAATCGGATTGGTACGACTGAAGAATTTGCTAATCTCGTTATATTTTTAGCCTCAGAATGCGCGAGTTATATCACGGGAATTACTATTCCGGTAGATGGAGGAGCATCAGCTTCAGCCTTTTAATTTTATCTATCCAGAAAACATCAACAGCAAAAACTGTTATGAATAGCGAATCTAAACCTCAAATAGAAGAAATTAACAAGTTTAAACACAAATGGTCTAGGCTACGTTAAAGGTGATTAGTCCTCAATTCTTTGGATTTCTTGAAAAAATCTTGAGTCCAGAAACTCACTCTTGTTTTTATTGAACTTATTTATTAGGAAAAAAACAATGTTAACACCTCAACAATCTAAGGTTAGTAAAAAAGATATTGAATCCATTTATCCCCTTTGTCCCATGCAGCAGGGGATGCTGTTTCATTCTTTATATAATCCAGAATCAAAGACGTATTTATCACAAATTCAAATCACCTTAAAAGGCAATTTAGATATTAATGCGTTCCAACAAGCTTGGCAAAAAGTAGTAGATAGACATAGTATTTTACGGACTTGTTTTGCATGGAAAAAAACCAAACAGCCTCTGCAAGTGGTTAGAAAAAATGTCAGCTTGCCTTGGTTTAATTATGATTGGCGATCGCATTCTCCCGCCGAACAAGAAACTAAATTTCAAAAATTATTAACCTCTGATAAAGAGCAATATTTTGAATTAGATAAAGTCCCCTTACTTCGATGTCATTTAATTCACGTCGAAGATAATAAATATGAATTCATCCATACCGGACATCATATTTTATCAGATGGTTGGTCAACAGCAATTCTGTTGAAAGAAGTTTTCGAGTTTTACGCTGGACTTATCAACCATCGACCCGTTAATTTACCCACACCTCGCCCTTATCAAGATTATATCAATTGGGTACAACAGCAAGATCAAACCCAAGCCGAACGCTTTTGGCGACAAAATCTTCAAGGCTTTACCTCTCCAACTCCATTAGTCGTTGATAAACCGTTAAATCCTCTTGTTACTCAAAGTAAAAATTATCTTCATAAAAAATCAAAACTTTCTCCAGAAATTACCAGTCGTCTGAAATTACTCGCCCAAGAATATCGCCTTACTCTTTCTACCCTAATTCAAGGAGCTTGGGCTTTATTATTACATCATTATAGCAGTGAATCAGACATTGTATTTGGTGCAACCGTTTCGGGACGACCTCCCAATTTTACAGGGATTGAATCGATGGTTGGTATGTTTTTAAATACCTTACCCATTCGCATCCAAATTGATACTCAAATTGAATTATTAACTTGGTTTCAACAATTACAACAAGACCATTTAGAACGAGAGCAATATAGTTATAGTTCTCTAATTGACATTCAAAAATGGAGTGAAATTCCTGCTCCTCATTCAGTTTTTGAAAGTTTTGTTGTCTTTGAAAATTTACCCTTTAGCGACAATGATAGTGAGAATTTAGGTGGTTTACAAGTCGGTGAAATGCAAGATTATGGCAATGCTGATTATCCCTTAACGGTTATTGTCACCCCTGGGGAAGCCTTAAGTATTAAAATTATTTATCCTCAAGAACGATTTGAAAATGACACCATTGAACGGATGTTAGGTCATTTTCAAACCTTATTAGCAGGAATCGCCATTAATCCCCATTGTCGGATTCAAGACTTACCTTTATTAACGGAAGCTGAACATCAATTATTATTAATTGAATGGAATCAAACGATACCAGAAAATCCCATAAAACAGTGCGTTCATGAATTATTTGAACAACAAGCCATCAAAAATACTTCAGCCATTGCCGTTGTTTTTCAAGAGCAACAATTAACCTACCGAGAACTGAATGAATCTGCTAATCAATTGGCTCATTATTTACAAAAAATTGGGGTGAGTTCTCAATCTTTAGTGGGGATTTGTTTAGAACGGTCTGTTAATATGGTGATTGCCGTTTTAGCAGTGTTAAAAGTAGGCGGCATTTGTGTTCCCCTAGACCCAACCTATCCTCAAGAAAGACTTTCTTACATCCTGCAAGATACCCAACTGAAAACCCTCTTAACCCAAAAAGATTGTCAATTACTCTTAAACAGTGAAACCATTTCTCAACGGATTTTATTGGATGAACAAGGGTCAGAAATTGCCTTAGAATCCAAGACTAATCTTGACAAACCCGTGAGTTTAAAGGATTTGGCTTATATTATTTACAGTTCAGGCTCTACGGGTGTACCTAAAGGGATTATGATCCTGCATCAATCCTTAACGAATATTATTGAGCATCATCAAGTAAAAATGTCATCCGAAAGGAATTTCTTACAATTTGCTCCCTTTAATTTCGATGTCAGCTATCACGAAATCTTTGCCGCTTTGTGTTTAGGGGGGAGCTTATTTATTGTTCCAGAAGATTCTCGGTTAGACCTGGCTAAATTAAGTCAATTGTTGGCAAATAACCCCATTCATAAAGCGATTTTGCCCGTTACTTTGTTACAACAATTAATGGAAACCTATAGTGAGGAAACATACTTATTTGCTAACTTGCGTGAAATTATTTCAGCTGGAGAGCAATTACAAATTACTCCAAAGATGATTTCTGCATTCAAACAACTCGAACATTGTACCCTTTACAATTATTATGGACCCACAGAAGCAGATATCGTTACCAGTTATACCTTTGACCATAATCCTGACCTTTGGCCGAAGTATATTCCCATTGGTAAACCCGCAATTAATGTGCAAGTTTATATTTTAAATTCCCATCTTCAACCCCTACCCATCGGAGTCACTGGCGAGTTATATGTTGCGGGTGGCGGTTTAGCGCGAGGTTATTTCAACAATCCCCAATTAACCGAAGGAAAATTTATTCCTAATCCCTTTAGTGATAATTCATTGCTGTATAAAACTGGGGATTTAGCTCGTTATTTACCCAATGGAGACATTGAATATTTAGGAAGAATTGATGATGTGGTGAAAGTTAGAGGTTATAGAATTGAATTAGGGGAAGTGGAAACTATTTTAAATCAACATCCTCAAATTGCCCAAGCCATTGCTACAGTTCAGGGAGAAACAGCTAGAGAAAAATATTTAGCCGCTTATTTTATTCCCCGTCCAGGTGAAACCATAAACCAAGTTGAATTACGTCATTTTCTTGAAAACTGGCTACCCGATTATATGATTCCCTCTGCTTTTGTGGTGATGGAATCTTTTCAACTCAGTCCTAACGGTAAAGTTAATCGAAAAGTCTTACCAATACCCGATAAAAACCCCTTATCGTTAACTCAAAATTATGTCGCTCCTCGAACTGCAATTGAAGAAGTTTTAGCGGTAATTTGGGCAGAAATTTTAGAAGTCGAACGAATTGGGATTGAAGACGATTTCTTTCTGTTAGGTGGGCATTCTTTAAAAGCGATTCAACTGATTAGTAAAATCCGTCAAACCTTAGAAATAGAAATTTCTGTGCGTCAACTTTTCAATCACTCAACTATCAGCCAATTAACTCAAGTCATGATTGAATTAGTGGGGAATGAAGAGTTGCTGAATGAAATTGCTGTAACCGTTCAAGAAATTTCTCAACTTTCACCAGAAGAAGTTCAAGCTTTATTATCTCAAAGCTGAACCTAAATGAATTAAACTTTCTCTAATGGACATTGATTTAAACTGAAGGAAAAAAATGACAAATCATCTCTTTGATTTAACAGGTAAAGTTGTAATTATCACGGGTGCTGCCCGAGGAATTGGTCGGGTATTAGCCGAAGGATTAGCACAAGCAGGAGCTAAGGTGGTAATTGGTGATATTAATCAAGTTGGTGCTGAACAAACAGTTCAACTCATTCAAGAAGCAGGAGGCGAAGCCATGGCAATTCACACCGATGTTCGCCAACGTCCAGCTTGTCAGAATTTAATTGAACAGGCCGTTGCTCATTATGGTCAACTCGATATTATGGTTTGTAATGCCGGGGTTGAAATTCTCAAAAACACTCACGAATTAGAGGAATTGGAATGGGATGAGGTTATTAATGTTGACTTAAAAGGTTATTTTAATTGCGCTCAACTCGCAACCAAACAAATGCTGAAACAAGGTACAGGAGGTTCAATTATTATGAATTCTTCTATCTGTGCCTTCGTTGCTGTTCCCAAATCTTCAGGAGCATATAGCGCCGCCAAAGGTGGTGTTAATCAATTAGTAAAATCCCTAGCGGTCGAATTAGCTAGTCACAAAATTCGAGTCAATGCTTTTGCACCGGGGTATATGAATAATATGATGGAAGGAACAGAAGGTTTACGTTCAACTGGGGATGAAATGGACGAATTATATACTAGAATTCCCATGAAACGAACCGGAGATTTAGAAGAGTTAATTGGACCTGTCGTATTTTTAGCATCCGAAGCTTCCTCTTATGTAACTGGAGCAATTTTAATGGTAGATGGAGGTTATACGGCTATTTAGCATCAATAATTAAACAATTTTTAGGTTGATTTATATCCATTAAACCAACCTTCACTAAATTAATCCTATTTAACCCATGTCAAAAATGAACCATAACTCTCAAGACAAACAGAAATTACTCAAGCTGTTACTACAAAAAAAAGGAATCGGTGTAAAAACAAATACGATACCGACTAGGAATTCATCTCAACTTGTACCGCTTTCTTTTTCTCAAGAAAGACTTTGGTTTTTGTACCAATTAGAAGCTAACGGCTATACCTATAATATGCCGTTTCGCTTTCAAATTGAAGGCAATTTGGATATTGATATCTTTAGAAAAGCTTTGGAAACTATTATGCAACGTCATGAAGTGTTGCAGACCTGTTTTCAAGAAGTTGACGAAATTCCCCGACAAATTATTAACCCGAAAATTCAGTTAAATTTGCCTTTAGTGGATTTACAGTCCTTATCTTCTCCGGAACAAACCCAAGAATTAGAGCGATTAACCGAACAAGAAATTTATACTCCCTTTGACTTAACCCAAGCTCCTTTAAGGCGGACTTTTTTGGTAAAATTAAAAGCTGATTCTTATCTTTTATTTTTAAGTTTACACCATTCTATTTTTGATGGCTGGTCAATGAAAGTTTTACTACAAGAACTTTCTCGTTTATATGAAGCTTTTTTACAAAAACAATCTAATCCTTTACCCGATTTACCTATTCAATATGGTGATTTTGCCGTTTGGCAAAGACAACAGTTACAAGGAGATAAACTCACCCAGGAAGTTAATTATTGGCAACAACAATTAACCGGAATTCCACCCTTATTAGAAATTCCCACTGATCATCCTCGTCCTCCCATACAAACGTTTAAAGGCAATAATTGTACATTTAAACTAAGTCCAGAATTAAGCCAACACCTGAAAAATATTAGCCAAACGTCAACCGCTACTTTGAATATGACGCTGTTAACGGCGTTTAATGTTTTATTATATCGCTATAGCCGTCAAGAAGATATTGTGATTGGGATTCCCAGTGGCAATCGACAATTTCCTGAGATTGAACCCTTAATTGGTTGCTTTGTTAATACCTTACCCATTCGGACTCAGTTTAAAGAAAATCTCTCATTTCAAGCTTTATTAAATCAAGTTAAACAAGTATTTTTAGAAGCTTATGAACATCAAGATTTACCCTTAGAAAAGGTGGTGGAAGTGGTAAATCCTGAACGAAATATAAGTTATAGTCCTTTATTTCAAGTGATGTTTTCTTGGGAAGATATGCTGCACATTAATCATTTTTCGATGGCGGATTTAAAATTAACTCCCGTTACGATGAATGCTTTAATTGCTCAATTTGATTTAACCTTAGCCATGCAAGAAACGGCGGAGGGTTTAGTCGGCTCTTTTGATTATAATTGCGCGTTGTTTAATCAAGACACGATTGAACGCATGATTACCCACTTTCAAACCTTGTTAGAAGGAATTGCAGTTAATCCTGAACAATCGATTGAATTATTACCTATTTTACCGTTGTCAGAACAAAAGTTATTAGCTCAATGGAATCAGACTAATATTGCTGAACATCCAAAGGTTTGTATTCATGAATTATTTGAACATCAAGTTTTAAAAACGCCGAATGATATGGCAATAGAATGGTGCAAGGAAAAAGTCACCTATCAAGACTTAAATTATCGTGCCAATCAATTAGCTCATTATCTCCAATCTAAGGGGGTTAAAGTTGAATCATTAGTGGGTATTTGTTTAGAACAATCTGTATCTATTATTATCAGTTTATTGGCAATTCTTAAAGCGGGTGCTGCTTATCTTGTTTTAGCTCCCAATTATCCCCAAGAGCGTTTAAACTATATCTTAAATGATGCTCAAGTCTCGGTATTAATTACTCAACAGACTTTGGTTAATTTATTCCGTGATTATCAAGCAGAAGTAGTTTGTCTGGATAGTGAAGAACACTTAATTGCTAGTCAAAGCCAAAACAATTTAGTTAACCCTATTCAGCCAAATAATTTAGCTTATATTATTTATACCTCTGGTTCCACAGGCACTCCGAAAGGGGTTATGATTGAACATCAAAGTTTAGTCAACCATAGCTTAGGAATCATTAAAGCCTATGATTTAAAAAGTCATGACCGAATTTTACAATTTGCTTCTTTTACCTTTGATGTAGCTGCTGAAGAAATTTATCCAACCTTTTTAACGGGTGCAACTTTAGTCATGCGTCCTACATCAATGTTCCCTTCTTTAGCCGATTTTACTCAATTTATTCAGCAAAATTGTTTAACGGTTATTAATCTTCCTGCTACTTATTGGCATGAATGGGTATTAGAGTTATCTCAAACTTTAATAAGTTTACCTGAAACCCTACGCTTAGTGATTACAGGAAGTGAAGAAGTATTGGCAGAGCGATTAATATTATGGCAAAAAATAGTATCAAATAGTCAACGAGAAGATATCACTTGGTTGAATGCCTATGGACCGACAGAAGCGACGATAACCACCACGGTTTTTACTCCCAATTTGAGTCATAAAATTGCTCAAATTCATTCTGTTGCCATTGGTAAACCGATTACAAATACACAGGTTTATATTTGCGATCACTATTTGCAACAACTCCCCATTGGAATACCGGGAGAACTGTTAATTGGAGGTTTAGGTTTGGCCAAAGGTTATCTCAATCGCGATGATTTAAACCGTGAAAAATTTATTACTCATGCTTTTAATTCATCAGAATATCAACGTTTCTATAAAACTGGAGATTTAGCTCGTTATTTACCCGATGGAAATATAGAGTTTTTAGGAAGGATTGATAATCAAGTCAAAATTCGAGGGTTTCGTATTGAAATTGGCGAAATTGAAGCCGTATTAACTGAATCCCCAGATGTCCGAGCGACGGCAGTAATTGTTAGAAAAGATCAAACAAATAACAAACAATTAGGTGCTTATATTGTGCCAAAATCCCAATCGATTGATCCTGTAAAAGTGCGAAGTTTTCTGAAACAGAAATTACCAGATTATATGATTCCAGCATTCTTTGTACAGCTGCAAGAATTGCCCTTAATGAGTAGTGGTAAAATTGATCGTAATGCTTTACCTGCACCCACCGCAAGTCAGGATCAAAAAACGATGATTGCACCTCGGACAGCTACAGAAAAAATTGTTGCTGAGATTTGGCAAGATGTTTTAGGGTTAAAGCAAATTAGTATTTTCGATAATTTCTTTGACTTAGGTGGCCATTCTTTAAAAGCTACCCAAGTGATTTCTCGACTGCGAGAACAATTAGCTATTAATATTCCTTTAAACTATCTTTTTTCAGAACCGACGGTAGCAGGATTATCCTCTAATTTAGACTTGAATTTATCTGATAAAATTGAGAGTGTTCAAATCCCACATTGGCAAGTTGAAATCACCTTAGAACCCTCCATTCAACCACAGAATATTCTGACTTTATTTCCTCAAAAACCTGCTGATATTTTGCTAACAGGAGCTACGGGTTTTCTGGGAATTCATTTATTAGCTGAATTGTTGGATAAAACAGAAGCTAATATTCATTGTTTAATTCGAGACAAAGATTTAGAACAAGCTCAAGCGAAAATTTACCAGAAATTAAAAACCTTTCAATTATGGGATGAACAGAAAAGCTCTCGTATTATTCCTGTCATTGGTGATTTATCCCAACAACGTTTAGGAATGTGTCAACCTGATTTTCTGGAATTAGCCAATCAAATTGATGTGATTTATCATAATGGAGCTTGGGTTAATGCCATTTATCCCTACTCAATACTGAAACCCACTAATGTTTTAGGAACAGCAGAAATCTTGAGATTAGCGTGCTTAATTAAAACTAAACCTGTTCATTTTGTCTCGACAACTTCTGTTTTTTCCCCCAGTTATGCTCAAGGGAACTTAATTCAAGAATCTGATCCTTTAGGTATAAATCATGGACTCAATGCTGGTTATACTCAAAGTAAATGGGTTGCCGAAAAATTAATCATGGAAGCTCGAAAGCGGGGACTTCCGATTACAATTTTTAGAGCATCTCGAATTATTGGACATAGTAAAACTGGAATTTGTAATAGAGAAGATTTGTTTTGTCGTATGATTAAAGGCTGTATTCAATTAGGAATGATTCCTGATTTTGGTGACAGTACAGACGACCTCACTCCTGTGGATTATGTGAGTGGTGCAATTGTACATTTAGCTAGTCAAGAAAGCTCTTTAGGGAAAGCATTTCATTTGTTGAATTCTCACCCAACCTTAAATCGTGAGTTATTTGATTGTGTTCGGGAAATGGGTTATCCGTTGCAGTTGGTTTCTTTTGAAAAATGGCGATCGCATTTAACAGAACAATGTAAAATTAATACAGATAATGCTTTATCTCCGGTGTTAGATATTTTTTCCGATGAAAATTTATCCGCAGGTTATTCCCCCGATTTGGATTCTCAAAATACGGCAATGGGGTTAAACGGTACAGCCTTTAATTTTCCCCCGATTGATCACAAATTGTTAAAAACTTATTTTGAATATTTTACTAAAAGTGGTTTTTTAACACAATAAATGTCGATTTAATCAGACACAATAAGCTAAATTAAACCAGCTTATGTCATCCCTTTATTAATTTCACGAGGAAAATATTATGTTTAACTTAAAACATCAATTATATTTATTAATTTCAAAATTTTTAGAAAAACAAGAACGGATCGAAAAACGTAAACAACTTTCCGACAATGCTACATTTCACAGTTCCGTCAAATTTATCGGAAAGTGTATAAACTGTAGGGAGGATAAAAGTCTAATTCAAATTGGAGAGAATACCATCATATTGGGTGAATTATTTTTATTTACTCATGGTGGAAAAATAGAAATCGGTAAAAATTGTTATATTGGTGAGAAAACTCGAATTAGATCAGCCAATTCTATCAAAATTGGCAACGAAGTTATAATTTCTGATGATGTCAATATTTATGATACCGACGCTCATTCATTAAATTATGTTTTAAGACATAAAGAATTTGTGGAAGTCGTGATTTTCAATAATCTGATTAAGGATGCTAAGGATGTTGATATACAATCTGCACCAGTGGTGATAGAAGATCATGTTTGGATTGGATTTAATGTTGGTATTCTTAAAGGGGTTACGATTGGGAAAGGAGCAATTATTGGAGCAGGTTCGGTAGTGACAAAAGATGTAGAACCTTTTACTGTTGTTGCTGGTAATCCTGCCAAAATTATCAAACGATTATGAATCTGATCCAATTCGCTTAATATTCATTCCTGAACTGTAGAAAATCCCGAAAATAGTAGTAATAAAATTTCTGATAATAATGCAGATTTTTATGGTATGCTGAATTAGTGTCTAACTTAAGAGATAGACATTCAAAGTTCTAATGTCCCTCATTTTAGAGTAAGGAGAATCCTATGAATGTTGCAGAAAAAACCTCAGATAGTATAAATCTCAAAGAAGATGTCCGAACTTTCAATCAATCTCTTCAAGAATTTTTAAGATTTATTCAAGTTTATTGGTATCCTAAAGAACACCAGGATAGAGCCTTTTCACAGATTATTCGTGCCTGGGGAATGCTCGTTTTATTGTTTTTATTATTAGTGGGATTAGTAGGTCTTAATGCGTTTAATAGTTTTGTTTTTAGAGACTTAATTACCTTCACAGAAGCTAGGGATGCAGAAAAATTAACTCATCTTGTCATTATTTATGGGATTACCCTAGGCAGTATGACGTTTTTCGGAGGATTGTCCAAGTTTCTTAAAAAACTAATTGCGCTGGATTGGTATCAATGGATCAATAGTAGTATCTTGCAAAAATATTTTAAAAATCGTGCTTATTATCAAATCAATTTTAAAGGAGATATTGAAAATCCAGATCAACGTTTATCCCAAGAAATTCAACCCATCACCAGAACAACGATGGACTTTTTAACAACCTGCGTCGAAAAACTCATGGAGATGCTGGTTTTTATTGTCATCCTTTGGTCAATTTCTAGAACCATTTCTATAGTGCTTATGGTTTATACGATTATTGGAAATATTCTTGCTACCTATATTACTCAACAATTAAATAAAGTCAATAAACAACAATTAGAAACGGAAGGAACCTATAAATACGCTATTACTCATGTTCGGACTCACGCCGAATCAATTGCATTTTTTAGAGGGGAAGAAAAAGAGTTAAATATTATTCAAAGGAAGTTCACTCAGGTGATTAAAATTATAATTGAAAAAATTAATTGGGAAAGAAACCAAGAATTTTTTAACCGCGGCTACGAATCCATTGTTCAAATCTTCCCCTTCTTAATTGTTTCCCCATTATATATTAGTGGTAGAATTGAGTTTGGACAAGTTAATCAAGCCAGCTATTGTTGCTATTTCTTTTCCACAGCTTTATCCGTGTTAGTCGATGAATTTGGACGCTCCGGTGAGTTTATTAATTATATTGAACGTTTAGAAGATTTTTCCCAAGCTTTAGAGGGTGTAAGCGAACAAACCAACCCAGTTAATACCATTCAAGTCATTGAAGATAACAATCTAACTTTTGAGGATGTCACCTTACAAACTCCCGATGCTGCTAAAGTGATTGTTGAACATTTATCCCTGTCCGTTGAACAAGGGGAAGGTTTATTAATTGTTGGTCCAAGTGGTCGAGGAAAAAGTTCTCTTTTACGCGCTATTTCTGGGTTATGGAATACAGGGACAGGTCATTTGATGCGACCTCCCCTCGACGATTTATTATTTTTACCCCAACGTCCCTACATCATTTTAGGAAACTTGCGCGAACAGCTGATTTATCCTCAAACAACAACGGAGATGAGTGAATCCCAATTAAAAGAAATCTTACAAGAAGTTAACCTACAAGATGTTCTTAATCGCATCAAAAATTTTGATGAGGAAGTGGATTGGGAAAATATTTTATCTTTAGGAGAACAACAGCGTCTAGCCTTTGCGCGACTATTCGTTAATCAGCCAGATTTTGTGATTTTAGATGAAGCCACCAGTGCTTTAGATTTAAAAAATGAAGATCATTTATATAAACAGTTACAACAAACTGGCAAGACCTTTATTAGTGTCGGACATCGAGAAAGTTTGTTTAACTATCATCAAAAGGTTTTGGAACTTTCCGAGGATTCTACTTGGCGTTTAATGAGCATGGCAGACTATCATCCATCAACAGCGATTGCAACTCATTCTAACAATGAGCAAACCGTTGATGAAACGATAGAAATTGTCTCTGAAATGAACAATCAAGACAATTTTACCCATCAAGAAATGCAAAAACTGACCAACTACAGCTTAAGTACCATCAAAAATAAAGCCAGTCGAGGTCAAACGATTATTGCCAATGATGGCATGAGCTATCGTTATGACAAAACCCTTGATATTGCCAAATGGGTGAGAGTTTAGCTTCTCAGGGAGCTTCGATTGAACTTAAAAAGGTATCTTGCCGCAGTTCGGGAACCTTCAAAGAAGATTCTCGACCGATTACATTGTGAAGTAGGTAGGCGTTAAAAGTTGTCAGGCACCCCCCTTATCAAGGGGGGCAGGGGGGATCGAACCTAAAATCCATTTTTAATTTAATTATAACCAGCTACTTAGCCAATTCAAGTCTGAATTGGTGGATTAAAATCCGCCTGGACTTAAATAACTGGGATTTTCCTGTAGGGAAGTATCGAAGGGATTGGGTAAATCTTGGGTGCGAATTAAGGGGCCAGACTGTTGCTGTTGCATGACATCATAGTATAAAGTTTCGATCAATTTGGCATCCCGGGTAATCAGATTATCGAAATAGGAACCTTGGGGAAAAGTACGCCAACCCTCCCGAGAGTTGAACTGTCCTAAAATGTTGGTATAGTCGTAGAAACGACCCGTATTGTTATTAACAGCGCGGTTAAATAAACCGGGGATATTATTAAATCCCACCGCCGTATCGGGAGAGGGGACAAGTTGCAATTGTTGGATTTTTACCGGTGGGGGATTGGTGGCGGGTGGAGTTTGGGCGATCGCATTAGACGAACTCAACCAGACTAAACTGGTTAAACAAAACAGGGAAGGAAGTAAAAATTTAGCGCGCATGGGTAAAAATCTCCTCACAGGGGTAGGGTTAATTAAAAAATCACGTCAATGGGATGAGAAAGAAATCAATACTAGCGATCGAGTCAATATATAATGACTTTTGGCTCAATTGTAACCGAAATTTTGGAGTCAATCAGGCTCCTAATTCTGAAAATATGGCTAATTCTTCGGCAGCGAATCTTGACACTGCTTCCCTGCGTCAATTCCTCCTCGATGCTCTTGTCCGTCTTGCCTATCGAGAGGGAGATTTCACCCTGTCCTCAGGACAAAAAAGCAGCTACTATATCAACGGTAAACAAGTTACCCTCAATGCTGAGGGAGCTTTAGCCGTGGGGCGTTTATTGCTGTCTCTACTGCCTTCAGATACCCAAGCGGTGGCAGGATTAACCCTAGGAGCGGATCCGATTGTCAGCGCCGTTATTGTGGTATCTGCCTACGAAAATCGCCCGATTCCAGCTTTAATCGTCCGCAAAGAGGCAAAAGGGCACGGTACCATGGCTTATATCGAGGGGCCGACTTTAAACCCCGGTGCCGCAGTGGTTGTCCTCGAAGATGTGGTGACAACGGGTAAAAGTGCCATGGTAGCGGTAGAAAGATTACGCAATGCGGGTTATCAAGTAGATTTAATCATTGCTTTGGTGGATAGAGAACAAGGAGGGGCGGAATTTTACCAATCTCAGGGAATAAAGTTTCAAGCTTTGTTTTCGATTCGGGACCTACAGGCGGCTTATCAGAAAAAATAGCGGCGATTGGCGAGAAACGCTCGATAACTGGGTTTTAAAAGTCGGTAAAACTTATCGGATGTTGCCTTGAGAAAATGGCTGTATTTTTTTCCTGTGAATAATTGGTCACTAACTGAGGTTGTCGGTGCGAAGAAACAGCTGGGAACATTGATAGATTCAGACCCTAACTATTGACTAATACCTATTCTCGGACGGGGAATCAAGATTCCTTTGCTCTCAGCCTTTGTCACTTTACTGATAACCCTCAGACCGACTAACTGTATACTAGGCTATAAGATTTGCTTAAAAATCTTCAGACCATGCCGAACTATTGACAGTACAGCGATCGCCAAATATGAATCAAGGCATAGATTTACAAGAAAGTTTCATTAAATCCCTAACAGACCTGGGATTAAGTGGAGGACTGGCTAAAGCGATTTGGATGCCTTTACCCATGTTCCTGATGATTATAGCCGCCACGGTGGGGGTTTTAGTGTGCGTCTGGTTAGAAAGAAAAATTTCCGCCGCCGTCCAACAGCGTATCGGACCCGAATACGCAGGACCCTTGGGCGTTTTACAACCAGTCGCCGACGGTCTGAAATTAGTCTTTAAAGAAGATGTCGTCCCCGCTAAGGCCGACCCTTGGTTATTCCTCTTCGGGCCAATTTTGGTGGTGATGCCGGTGTTTGTCTCCTATCTCATCGTCCCCTTCGGTCAAAATCTGCTGATTACCGACCTAAACGTAGGTATCTTTTTATGGATTTCCTTGTCCAGTATTGCCCCCATTGGCTTATTAATGGCGGGTTATGCCTCAAATAATAAGTATTCCTTACTGGGAGGCCTGCGGGCGGCGGCGCAATCGATTAGTTATGAAATTCCCTTGGCTTTATCGGTATTAGCGATCGCCATGATGTCTAATAGTCTCAGTACCATTGATATTGTCGAACAACAATCCGGTTATGGCATTTTAGGCTGGAATATCTGGCGCCAACCGGTGGGTTTTCTGATTTTCTGGATTGCCGCTTTAGCTGAGTGTGAACGTCTGCCTTTCGATTTACCAGAAGCGGAGGAGGAATTAGTCGCCGGTTATCAAACCGAATACGCAGGGATGAAATTCGCTCTCTTTTATGTGGGTTCCTACGTTAACCTCGTGCTATCGGCCCTAGTTTTCGCCGTCCTCTATCTTGGTGGTTGGGAATTTCCTATCCCCGTCAATGCTGTGGCTGGCTGGTTGGGAGTGAGTGAAACCAATCCCTGGCTACAAATTATCACCGCTTCCCTAGGGATTACGATGACAGTATTAAAGGCCTATTTCCTCATCTTCATCGCTATTCTCTTGCGTTGGACCGTACCCCGGGTTCGCATTGACCAATTACTCGATTTAGGCTGGAAATTCCTCCTACCGGTATCTTTAGTTAACCTACTACTTACCGCCGCCCTAAAACTAGCTTTTCCCTTTGCTTTTGGCGGTTAATTCCCATTTTTGCCCTGTTAACCTACTACCCCTCTGACCATCATGTTTAACATCCTCAAACAAGTCAGCGATTACGCCAAAGGTAGCATTCAAGCGGCGAAATACATCGGCGAAGGTTTATCCGTTACCTTCGATCATATGCGTCGTCGTCCAGTTACCGTCCAGTATCCCTACGAAAAGTTAATTCCCTCGGAACGTTATCGGGGTAGAATTCACTTTGAGTTCGATAAATGTATCGCTTGTGAAGTTTGTGTGCGAGTTTGTCCGATTAATTTACCTGTAGTGGATTGGACTTTTAACAAGGAAATTAAAAAGAAAGAACTCAAACACTACAGTATCGATTTTGGGGTCTGTATTTTCTGCGGTAATTGTGTGGAATACTGTCCGACTAATTGCCTATCGATGACCGAAGAATACGAACTAGCGACCTATGATCGTCATGAATTAAACTATGATAATGTCGCCCTAGGCCGTTTACCCTACAAAGTCACCCAAGACCCGATGGTAACACCTCTGAGGGAATTAGGTTATCTACCTAAAGGTGTCATCGAACCCCACGATTTACCCGTCGGTAGTCAACGCGCCGGTAAACGTCCAGAAGAAATTACCGATTAATTAGCAGTTAGCTATCAGCCGTCAGCCGTCAGGAGTTGGAAATTTAACAGTAATAACTGATAACTGATAACTGATAACTAATAATTAATAACTCTCAAACATAAAAGGAGATGAAACTACTGTGAATTTAGCCGAGGGCGTTCAAATAGTATCTTTTGGCATTTTAGCATCCCTAGTAATCGGGACAGCTTTGGGCGTGGTACTATTATCTAATATCGTTTATTCCGCCTTTTTATTGGGTGGTGTTTTTATCAGCATTTCGGGTTTATATCTCTTACTAAATGCTGACTTTGTAGCGGCGGCACAAATTCTAATTTATGTGGGCGCAATTAACGTTTTAATTCTCTTTGCCATTATGCTTGTTAACAAGCAAGAGGACTTTTCTGATATTCCTAAACGTTGGATTCGGCAGGCATCTACTGCCTTAGTTTGTGTTGGTTTATTTGTGCTGTTATCGACCATGGTTTTAATCACGCCTTGGTCAATTTCTAGCACTTCTCCCGCCGTGGTGACTAATACTTTAGTAGAAATCGGTAAGCATTTCTTTAGTGATTTCTTGCTACCCTTTGAATTAGCTTCCGTGCTATTATTAATGGCCATGGTCGGAGCAATTATTTTAGCCCGTCGTGACCTTATCCCCACCCTGAAAGCTGAAGAACCTACGTCCACAGCCTTAACCTTACCCGAACGCCCCAGAGAATTAACTGCCCCTAAATAAGACAAAAGAAAGAGGTATCATGCAGATTCAGTTAGAGTATTATTTGTTATTAGCGGCGGCTTTATTTTGTATCGGAATTTATGGTTTAGTCACCAGTCGCAATGCCGTCCGGGTTTTAATGTCGATCGAATTGATGCTCAATTCTGTTAACATTAACTTAATGGGTTTTTCCAACTATCTTGACCCCGCTAATATCAGAGGGCAAATTTTTACTATTTTCGTGATTACCGTAGCGGCAGCCGAGGCAGCCGTGGGTTTAGCGATTATCCTTACTATCTATCGTAACCGCGACACGATCGATATGGAACAGTTTAACCTGCTCAAATGGTAAGGTGGTGAACTACCTCGACCCGCTGCGCGTGATTGTCGGGTCTTCTGGACTCACGGGGGAACACCTGAAGATAGACTACCTAGGCTCACCTTTTGGATGTACTTCCCCTCCTTGAGCAGTATTAATTTTTGTGATAGCACCCTTGAAAAATTGGGTATTGTTTGCACAAAATAGTCGCAGTAATCTTTCTAGGTCAGCGTCATGACTTCTACTCTAATTGGCAAGAGTTCTAATCTCATCAGGTGGTGAACACACTGCCAAGGGGTAAGATTGCTTTGGAGGGGGTTTTAGCTGAAAGAGAAAGGTTAACGCGGAAATTATCCCCTCGCCATCACCCGCTAAAATTTTCATGGAGAGGAAGTAATTCAGAGATAAGGGACTTGCGCTTTGATAATGTGCCATTTAGGGCTGGTCTGATTCTTCTACAGAGCGATTTTCAAAGCTGAGATATTATTCCCACGCAAGTCCCTAACTGTCTAGCCAATCGAGTTTGCCACGACCCCTGGCTTCGGAGGGGCGGAGTTGAATCATAGTGATCTCCGTGAGGTTGTTTCTTGGGGATTTGCGGCTATGTTGTTTATTTTAGTAGGTCTGCAAAAGAAAGACAATATATTATTTTAAACACAAATCCTGGGTCCGTTTTGGAGAGAGCCTCTTTCCATGCTCTCGACTTTTTTTGTTTACATGAGATATGGACAGAAACGATGTAGAAATAAAGTGAGAATTTACTCACTTTTAAAATTTTCTAACACCTTGGGATAGAAGTAATTTGGCTCTCCTCGACTTTGTGTGATAATCAGTGCTTATCATTCGTAGGAGTCTTGCCAGACAAGGCTTTAAAGACTGTATTTCCCGAAAATTATCGGCTGCATCTCAATTTTGTGACTTTCCCTCACCTATAGGTGAGCAGCAGAAGTTATTAAAAGAGGGCGAATGCAATTCGCCCCTACCATTTGGCTATGAAATTGCTGACGACCGACTCCCCAAAACGGAAACTTCGTCAGAATATCCCGAGCAAATTCCGCTATTTCTACTCAATTTTATAGAGATAGGCTTCCGGGGTTTCCATTCGGGAAGTCATCGGGCGATCGAGAGGGGGAGTTTTGACGAG